>NZ_JBFRER010000001.1:0-256019 GCF_052114405.1 Streptomyces sp. M-16
GGGCCGGCGCGGCCCGTCGGCGGCGGCCACGGCCGGGACGGCGGCCGAGGCCGCCACGGCCAGCGCGGAGACGAGGGCGCCCGCGGACAGGACGGCGGATCGTACGGCGGACCGGTGTGCTGCTCGGGGCATGCGTCTCCTCGGTGGGCAACCGCCGGGTCGGGACGGCCCATGCTAGAAGAAACGGGATGAATCGCCTCATACCGCCCGAGTGTGTTTCTCCGGGACCGCCGACGGGATGCCGGCCGCGCGCGGCGGCGCATCTCCTCCTCGGGCCGGTTCAGAGCAGCCCGTTGTCCCGGGCGTACAGGGCGCCCTGGGTGCGGTCGCGCAGTCCCAGCCGGCCCAGGAGACGGGAGATGTGGTTCTTGACGGTGCCCTCGCTGAGGTAGGGGCGGGCGGCGGGCCTCCGGGCCCAGGGTGCGCACGGAGGCCCGTACCTCGTCCAGCGCGCGGTTCGCCGACCAGCGGGCGTGGCCGACGGCCCGCGCGGAGGCCGCGGGTTCGAGGTCGGCGAAGGCCTCGGCCTTCTCCAACTGGATGCCGATCGCGGTCAGGTGGTGGCCGAGGCTGTCGTGGATCTCGCGGGCCAGCCGGTTGCGCTCACGCGCCGCGGACAGTTCCGCCACCTGCCCGAGGGTGCCCTCCAGCCGGTCACGGGCCCGCTGCTCCCGGACGGCCACGGCCGCCATGGCCAGGCCCCGGGGCGAACGCCCCCGCGACGCACCTGCCCCGGAATACAGGAAATGCCCCGGACGAATTGGCGTCCGGGGCATGCATTCGCGTATATTCAAGGGTTCGCGCCCTATTGAATGAGGGCGTGGTTATGCCGTGTAGAGGCATCGTATCGCGCCGGGAGTGGAATTGTCAAACATCRCATTTCAGAGTGAGCAGCGATTCGTCACCGAGCTGTACGCGCGCCTCGAAGATCTGCGGGACCGGGCCGATCGCGCAGTCCGGGCGGCGCTGCGCCAGGGCGGCAACGGATTTCAGGAACGGCTGGAGCGCGACGTGGCCGTCGCCGAACAGTCCGGTCTCCTCGCCGCGTTCAACGCCGCCGAACACGGTCTCTGTTTCGGCCGACTGGAATTCTCGGACGGCCGCGACCACCACATCGGCCGGATCGGAATCAGGCAGGACGACGCTGAACGCACGCCCCTCGTACTCGACTGGCGCGCCGAAACGGCCCGCCCGTTCTATCTCGCCACCGGATACGTCCCGATGGGGCTGCGCCGCCGTCGGCACATCACCACCCGGGGGCGGGAGGTGACCGCCCTGCACGACGAGATCCTCGACCTCGCCGACACCGAACGCACCGGCCACGAGGGCGCCGACGCGGACGCCGTGCTGCTCGCCGCCCTCGATGCCGCCCGCACCGGCCGCATGCACGACATCGTGCAGACCATCCAGGCCGAACAGGACGGAATCATCCGCTCCTCCCACCGCGGCGTCCTGGTCGTCGAGGGCGGCCCCGGCACCGGCAAGACCGCCGTCGCCCTGCACCGGGCCGCCTTCCTGCTGTACGCGCACCGCGAGCTCCTCGCCCGGAGGGGCGTACTGATCGTCGGCCCGAACCCCGCCTTCCTCGGCTACATCGGCGAGGTGCTGCCCTCCCTCGGCGAGACCGGGGTGCTCCTGTCCTCCCCCGGCGACCTCTTCCCCGGCGTCCGCGCCACCGGCACCGACCGCCCCGGAGCCGCCGAGGTCAAGGGCCGCGCCGCCATGGCCGACGTCCTCGCCCGGGTCGTCGCCGAGCGCCAGACCCTCCCCGAGGGAGTGCCCGCGGGCAGCGGCGAGGACAGCGACACGGTGCCGGAGCCGGCCCTGGAGATCGACCACGAGGACTACGGGACGCTCCTGCTCGACCGGACCATGGCCCACGCCGCGCGCGACCGGGCCCGCGCCACTGCCCTGCCGCACAACCTGGCCCGCCCCTACTTCGCGTTCGCCGTCATCGACGCCCTCACCGCGCAGCTCGTCGACCGGCTCGGCGCCGACCCCTACGGCGGCCCCAACCTGCTCGGCCCCGACGACGCCGCCCAGCTCGGCAAGGAGATCGCCACCAGCGCCGACGTGCACGCCGCCATCGACAGCCTCTGGCCGCCCCTCACCCCGGAGCAGCTGGTCACCGAGTTCCTCGCCGAACCCTCCCACCTCGCCGAGGCGGACGCCGACCTGATCCGCCGGCCCGCGGGGGAGTGGACCCCGGCCGACGTCCCCCTCCTCGACGAGGCCGCGGAACTGCTCGGGACCGACGACAGTGCCGAACGCGCCGCCGCCGAGCGGGCCCGGCTGGAGCGCATCGACTACGCCCAGGGCGTCCTGGACCTCTCCCAGGGCTCCGAGTCCTACGAGTTCGAGGACATGGAGAACGAATACCTCGCCGCCCACGACATCATCGACGCGGAACGGATGGCCGAGCGCCACGAGGAGGCCGACCGCCGCACCACGGCCGAACGCGCCGCCGCCGACCGCACCTGGGCCTTCGGCCACGTGATCGTCGACGAGGCACAGGAGCTGTCCGAGATGGCCTGGCGCCTGCTGATGCGCCGCTGCCCCACCCGCTCCATGACCCTCGTCGGAGACCCGGCCCAGACCGGCGACGAGGCGGGCTGCGGCTCCTGGCACCAGATCCTGGACCCGTACGTCGGCGACCGCTGGGAACGCGTCCGGCTCGCCGTCAACTACCGGACGCCCGCCGAGATCATGGAGGTCGCCGCCGCCGTCCTGCGCGCCCACCACCCCGGCTTCGAACCGCCGAGCTCGGTGCGCTCCACCGGCGTGCGCCCCTGGGTGCGCGAGACCGGGGACCTGCCGGGGGCCGTCGCCGAGGCGGTCCGCACCGACGCCCCGGCCGAGGGCCGCCTCGCGGTGATCGCACCCCRCCCCCTGCACCCCGCGCTGGCCGTGGCCCTGCCCGGCGTACGGGCGGGAGAGGAGCCCGACCTCACACGGCCCGTCGTGCTGCTCGACCCGCGCCAGGCCAAGGGGCTGGAGTTCGACACGGTGATCGTGGCCGAGCCGGCCGACTTCCCGCCCAGCGACCTCTACGTGGCACTCACCCGCGCCACCCAGCACCTGGGCGTGCTGCACACCGGCCGCCTGCCCGAGGGACTGGACGGCTGAGCCGCGGCGGACCGGCCACCCGCGCGACAAGTGGCCGGATCCGCCCGTCTCCAGGGGGCGCGGGCCGTCGTACCGTGAGCGGATGCCCGTGGTCGACATCAGCTCCGGCGCCGAGGACTTCGCCGCCGACCCCTACTCCTTCTACGCGGCGCTGCGCGCGGCCGGACCGGTCCACCGGGTCGGCGGCGGCTCCCCCGACGACGGCCCGTACTGGATCGTCGTCGGGTACGAGGAGGCCCGCCAGGCCCTGAGCCACCCGTCCCTGCTGAAGGACTGGCGCATCGCCGGGACGTTCCCCGGCATCGAGCCCACCGCGGTCAACTCCAACATGCTGGAATCCGATCCGCCCCAGCACACCCGGCTGCGCCGCCTGGTGGCCCGCGAGTTCACCGGCCGCCGGGTCCGGGCGATGCGCCCGCTCGTCGAACGGACCACCGGCGAGCTCCTCGACGCCATGGCCGCCCGCCCCGAGCGCACCGCCGACCTGGTCAGGGCGCTGGCCTTCCCGCTGCCGATGACGGTGATCTGCGAGCTCCTCGGCGTCCCCGACCTCGACCGCGACCGCTTCCGCCACTGGTCCAACGAGGTCGTCACCCCACTGCCGGGCACCGTCGGCAACGAGGCGCACCGGCAGCTGAGCGGCTACCTCACGGAGCTCGTCGCCCGGAAGGCCGCCCACCCGGGCGACGACCTGCTCAGCGCTCTGATCYGGACCCGCGACGAGGACGGCGACTCGCTCTCGCCCGACGAGCTGATCGGGATGGCCTTCCTGCTGCTGGTCGCCGGCCACGAGACCACCGTCAACCTCATCTCGAACGGCGTCCGCGCCCTGCTGGCCCACCCCGCCCAGCTGGCCGAGCTGCGCGCCGACCCCGACAAGCTGCTCGACGGGGCGGTGGAGGAGATGCTCCGGTACGACGGCCCCGTACAGAACTCCACCTACCGCTACGCCGCCACCGACGTGGAGCTCGGCGGTGTGGTCATCCCCGCCGGGTCCGTCGTGCTCGCCTCGCTGGCCGGGGCCGACCGCGACCCCGGCCGCTTCGCCGACCCGGACGTCTTCGACATCCACCGGGCCCCGCAGGGCCACCTCGCCTTCGGACACGGGCTGCACTTCTGCATCGGCGCCCCGTTGGCCCGCATGGAGGGCCGGATCGCGGTGCGCGGCCTGCTGGAGCGCTTCCCCGGCCTGGCCGAGGACCCGGCCGCCGGGCCCCCGCAGTGGCTGCCCGGCAGCCTGATGCGCGGAGTGAGCAGCCTCCCGGTGCGCTGGTAGCCCGCGCTCCGTACCGGCGGCCGGGGGCGGCCCGGCCGCCGTACCGGGCCGCCCCACGGGTGAACGCCGCCCGCCGGGCGACGTTTTGGATTGCCGTCGGATCCTCAATACGATCCGGCGATGATCACAAGAAAACGGCTGGCGGCCGGGGCCTGCGGCCTGTTCGTCGCCTTGACCGCGGGGCTCCTGCCCACGAACGCCGTCGCCGCCGACGGGCCCGCCAAAGAGCCCCCCAAGGTCGAGCTGGTGCTCGACGTCAGCGGATCGATGCGCGCGACCGACATCGACGGCCAGTCCCGGATGGCCGCCGCCAAGCAGGCCTTCAACGAGGTCCTGGACGCGGTGCCCGACGAAGTCCGGCTCGGCATAAGGACCCTGGGGGCCACCTACCCCGGTGAGGACCGGGCGCTGGGCTGCAAGGACACCAAGCAGCTCTACCCCGTCGGCACGGTCAACCGCACCGAGGCGAAGACCGCCGTCGCCACCCTCGCCCCCACCGGCTGGACGCCGATCGGCCCCGCCCTGCAAGCCGCCGCCCAGGACCTCGACGGGGGCAACGCCACCCGCCGCATCGTGCTCATCACCGACGGCGAGGACACCTGCGCCCCGCTCGACCCGTGCGAAGTGGCCCGCGACATCGCGGCCAAGGGCATTCACCTCGTCGTCGACACCCTCGGCCTCGTCCCCGACGCCAAGACCCGCGCCCAGCTCACCTGCATCGCGGAGGCCACCGGAGGCACGTACACCTCGGTGGCGCACACCGCCGAACTCTCCGGCAGGGTCAGACAGCTGGTCGACCGGGCCGCTGACCCCGTGGTCACCCCCGTGGCCACCGAGGGCGCCAAGCAGTGCGAAGGCGCCCCGCAGCTGAAGGCCGGCCTCTACAGCGACCGCGAGACCTTCGGCGAGCACCGCTGGTACCGCGTCGACGTCCGCCCCGGACAGGAACTGCGCGCCTCGGTCAGCATCGGCGCCGACCGCGCCGTCAACAACGACTACGGCGTCCTGCTGCGCGCGTCCACCGTCCACGGGCGGGAGATCGTCCGGGGTTCCGAGGCCGGCGACGGCCGCACCGACGTCGTCTCGACCGGCCTGCGCTACCCGAAGGCACCCCTGGACGGGGACGCCCCGCAGACCCCGGAGACCGTCTGCCTCCAGGTCAGCAACTCCTTCTCCGCCGGCCCGGCCGTCAAGACCGCGCCCGGCATGCCCGTCGAGCTGACCATCGACCTGGTCGACGGCCCGGACGAGCCCTCCGACGTGGCCTCCTTCGGCCTCGGCCGGGGCTGGTGGCTGCTGGGCCTGCTGGTGCTCACCGGTCTGCTCGCCGGGCTGGTCTGGGGCTGGATCTCGCGCTGGCGCATCTCCGTCTGGAGGACCAACTGATGCGTACCGTACGCACCCTGACGGCCGCCCTGCTGGCGGGGGCCGCCCTCCTCGCCCCGGCGTCCGCCGCCACCGCCGCCCCGAGCCCCACGCCGAGCGCGGGCCAGAAGGGCGAGGGTCCCACCGAGGCCGGCACCGGCTTCCGCACGGCGACCGCGTTCCGTCCGGGCCAGAAGGCCACCGCCGCCGGCTCCACCGGTGACTACCTGTACTGGGTCCTGCCCGTGGACGCGGGCCAACGGGCCACCGTACGGGCCTCGGTGACCCTCCCGGAGTCCGCCGCCCGGCACGGCGCCTCCACCTGGCGCCTCGACGTCTACGACGGGCTGCGCCGCCGCCAGGCCTGCACCTACGGAACCCAGACCGCCGCGGCGGCCCGGGAGGCCGCCACCGTGGAGCTCGACTGCGTGCTGCGCACGGTCCGCTCCGGGGCCGAGGCCTGGTCCAACGACCCCCTGCCGGGCAGCTACTACGTCCGCCTCACGGTGGCCGGGCTCCCAGAGGAGGACCTGGGCCTGCCCGTACGGGCCCAGGTCGAGGCCGAGATCAAGGAGATGGGCGGCGCCACGGCGGTGGACGCGGCCCTGGCCGAACCCCTGGTCCCGGGCATCACGGGCGCCTCCGAGCAGCAGCGCGCGGCGCGCGCGCCCGAGGACGGCTGGTCCGGCGGCTGGTGGTCCGACCGCTGGCTGTGGACGGCCGCCGGAGGGATCCTCGGCGCCCTCGCGGGCATCTACGGGTACTCCCTGACCCGGGGCTCGGGCCGGCCCGGACGGCCCCGGTCCGAGGCCTGACGGGACCGGAGGGACAGGGGGCCGTCCCGTCCGCGGACGGGACGGCCCCGCACGGCACAATGATCAACCGGCCACGGAGCGTGGGCTATGTTGGAAGAAGAGTGACGTGAGAAGGAGGCCCTCCGGTGTCATCGGGGCAGCAGGCGCGCGCACAGGCGGCCGCGATCACGCCGGGCACGCTCCCGCAGGAGCGGGAGAAGCCGCCGGCCGACCGGCTGCTCGCGCTCTTCGACGGCCACCGGCTGTCCCCGGGCCAGCGGCGGATCGCCCAGTACCTGATCGACCACCTCACCGAGGCCGCGTTCCTCTCCATCACCGAGCTCGCCGAACGCGTCGGCGTCAGCCAGCCCTCCGTGACCCGTTTCGCCTCCGCGCTCGGATTCAGCGGCTATCCCGCGCTGCGCGAGGTGCTCCAGCCGATGGCGCTGAGCGCGGTGGCCGGCACCCCCGACAGCCGTGAGCAGATCCGCCACAACGAGCTCCAGGCCGCCGTCGACGCCGAGATCGAGAACCTGGAGAACGTGCGCAGACTGCTCGCCGACACCAACCGGGTGCTGGAGATCGGCCGGGACCTGGCCCACTCGGTCCCGCTGACGGTCCTGGGCCTGCGGATCTCGGTGTCCCTCGCCGAATACTTCGCCTACGCCGCCCGCCGCATCCACCCCGACGTCCGCGTGGTGACCCGGGGCGGCAGCGTGGCCTACGACGCCCTGCTCCAGTCCCGGGCGGCCGGCGGCAGCTGGGTGATCGCCTTCGCCATGCCCCGGCACGCCAACGAGACCCTGGCGGCCCTGCGGGCGGCCCGCAGCACCGGCCTGCGGGTCGTGCTGATCACCGACCCCACCCTCGGCCCGCTGGTGGAGGAAGCGGACGTGGTGCTGACGGCCGGCACCGGGTCCCGGTTGGTCTTCGACTCGTACGCGGCTCCCGGCATGCTCTCCGCCGCCCTGCTCCAGGCGATGGCCGACGCCGATCCCGAGCGGACCCAGGCGCGGCTCGAACAGTACGAGCAGGTCGCTGACCAGCACGGATTCTTCCTCTAGCGGGCTCCGCGGAGGCCTTGGGGGACCCCTCCCGGCAGGCGGATATTCACTGCCCGGTCATGTATGAAATTTTTCATACCCTTGCATACTCGACGGTATATATGTTTACTGACGGCGGCGTTCCGGATCCACCAGATGCCAGGGAGGGCGACCCCACGTCCTCTTCGAACAGCCACCCAGTACGCCGCTCCTCCTCACGGCGCGACCGGGTGACGGGTCAGGGCTTTCGGATCCGGCGGAGCGCCCCCCTGGCGGCCTCGGTCAACCCCTGGGCCGAGGCCGCCCCCCTACGCAGTGTCTCGATCAGTGCTTCGACCACCACTCGGAAGTGACGAG
This sequence comes from Streptomyces sp. M-16, assembly GCF_052114405.1. Classification (NCBI taxonomy): domain Bacteria; kingdom Bacillati; phylum Actinomycetota; class Actinomycetes; order Kitasatosporales; family Streptomycetaceae; genus Streptomyces; species Streptomyces sp. M-16. Next base: position 7,962 of record NZ_JBFRER010000001.1, read on the forward strand.
AATGTCCCAGACGGCCACCCTCACGCGCAGCCCGGACTGGCCCCTCCAGGTGAAGTCCCCCGGCTCGTACGACTGGGAGCGCAGCGCCACCCGCTGGCTGCGGGACCTGCTCCCGGCCCGCTACGGCAGCTACCTGACGCTGACCCGTCACCACGCCCTGCTCGCCCGCCACGTCCAGCTCCAGCTGCAGCACGAGATGCGCGCGGTGCGCGTGGCCCTGCACACCAGCCGGGCCGAGCTGCCGATGATGGGCGTCGCCGAGTCCGTGATCGAGAACACCATCAGGATGTACGCCATCGAGCTCGAACAGCTCGGCCGCCTCTCCCGGGGCGTCCGCCTCGTCTCCGAGGCGCTCCTCGTGGGGACCCCGGCCCAGCGCAAGCGCTGACCCGGGGCGCCCCGCCGCCCGGGCGTCAGCCCTGGCAGATGCCGCGCGCGTAGTCGTACGTGGCGGTCGCCTGCGAGTACTTCCACTGCGAGGCGAGCAGGCCGTCCGCCAGCTGCCGAGCGGCGGCCGGGCTCTCGACGACGTAGCCGAAGTCCTGGAGCCAGGACGGGTACAGGTTCTTCGAGCCGACGTAGAAGGCCGAGTCGTCCACCGAGACCAGCTTGTGGTGCTGGGCGTACGGCTTGCCGTCCGCCCACGTCGCCTTGTCCGAGGCGCGGAACGTCGCCAGCTGCAGACCGTCGCACATCGCGGCCTTCGCCCGGCCCGCGTCTCCGGTCAGGGCCTGGAGGCGGCCCCGCAGGACGTCGCTCACCTCGGACAGCGACTTGATCTGGGAGTAGCCGTCACTGCCGACCGCGCCCCGGTTCGCCGGGTCGCTGACGACGATGCGCACCTTCACCCCGGCCGCCAGCTTCGCGGCGAGGGCGTCGTAGAGCCGGATGTCGTAGCGGGGCAGCGGCGGGCAGGTCGCGTTCAGGTCCTGCTGGGAGATCTCGATGTGCCCGGTCGCGCTCGCGACCAGCGCCCGCAGCGCGCTCTCCTCCGGGTTGACCGTGTCGTAGTCCCGGTCGGCGTTGGTGTTGTCGTGYACCCCGATGACGCACTTGGTGTCGGGGGCCGTCGGCAGGACGGGCTTGAACGCCGAGGCCGGGTCGCTCTGCCGGATGCCGACGCCGAGGCCGCCGACCGCCAGGGCCGGGACGTCACCGCCGCCCGCCGGGGCCGCGGGGCGGGGCAGGGTGGGCATGCAGCCCGCGTTGTTGGAGGACGCGAACCAGACGCTGGCCCAGCTGCTCTTGTTGCGGCAGGTCCAGTCCCACAGGGTGTCGAGGTAGCGGCCGGCCGAGCCCGCCGCCGGACCGGACAGCGCGAGGTCCACGTCGTTCACCGGGTGGGCGGTGTCGAGGTAGTCGTCCTTCCAGCTGTTGATGCCGCCGGTGATCACCGAACCGCCGTCCACCACCACCAGCTTGGAGTGGTTCCAGGAGAAGCCGGTCTTCGAGGTCGTCATCGACGCCACGTTGAGCGTGATGTTCGCCGCCGCGGGCCCCAGCTTGGCCACCATCTCGTCGCGGTACGAGGACGGGATCACATTGGCGTGGTAGACCGGCGCGGCACCGACCAGGATGCGCACCTGGAGGCGGTTGCCCTTCTGCGCCGCCTCCTTCAGACCGGCCACGATCGCGTCCTGGAACCCGCCGTTGGGGAAGGGGGCCAGGGTGGATATGTCCACGCTCTGCCGCGCCTGGGCGATGTCCTCGCGCATCTTCTCCAGCAGCCGGCGGGAGCCGGGGCGGTCGGCGCAGGACGGGTCGCCCCAGCAGCCGGGGCTCTGCAGCAGCCAGTCGGAACCGCCGGGAGCGGAGGCGCCGAGGCGGTTTCCGGCGGTGCGCTCCCAGACGGAGCCCTCCAGACCGGGTGAGACCTGGCGCAGGGCCTGCTCCACCGCGTCCAGGTGCGGGGTGGGGGAGTCGGCGTGCGCCGGGGCGGCGGACAGCAGGGCGAAGGAGGAGAGCGAGAGCGCGAGCGTGAGGGCCGTCGTGCGGACGGTGCGTGCCAATGTGGTTCCTTGGATGGGGGTGGCTCCGGCCGGGCGGCACCGAGAACCGGGCCCCCGCCTTGATCAACTCCCGCAAGTTACCAGCGCGTAGGGCGCTGTTCATCCGCCCCGGTCGGCTTCCGGCCACTGCCCGCGACGGGGCGTCGGTGTCCACCTGCCCCGCAGCGGCGCCGCCGCACGGTCCGCTCGGCCGTGGAGCGGCTGTGGCGCTGCTGTGCAGTGGCTGTGCGGTGACTGTGGAGCGGCTGTGGGTTTTCTGTGGGGCGTGGGCCGGGTGGCCGGAAACGATCGGCGGAATCAGGCCCTCCGTCCGGCTCCGTGGCGCGGATCCTGGGTGCGGCGCCCGGGCACCGGACCCTGGGGCTGCGCCATTCGGATAGGACTCGCACCGCAGCGGAACGCCACCGGGACACGGGCAGTCCGTCCGCCTACCTTCGGGGCGTACCCCCTCCCTCCCGAAAGGTGTACCCATGCGATCTGTCCGCTCCGTCTTCGCCGTCCTCGCCGCAGGCGCCATCGTCCTCGGCGCCGCCGGTGCCGCGAGCGCCGACGTGAACGTGACCATCCCGGAAGGCCCCAGCTACACCCTCGTCTTCGGCAACTGGCTGCAGTTCGCCGGCGACGACGTCTTCAACGCCGGCCACAACAACACCGTCGGCTCCAACAACTGACGTCGCCGGCCGACCGGGCCCGTTCCTCCCCGGCGGTGCCGGGGCGGCCGGGCCCGTCCCGCGTCAGAGCCAGGGGACCTGCTCGGGCCCGTAGCGGTACGCGCGGAAGACGGAGTTCTGCGCGCCGCGCGAGGACTCCAGGCCCGTGCCGCGATCGAACGAGCCGAACTCGGGGACGACGAACTCCCACACCACGTCCCCCTCGGGGGTCACCTCGAAGAGCCGCCCGAAGGAGCCCTCGGCGATGAAGGTGTTGCCGTTGGGCAGGCGCTKGGCGCTGGACATGTAGGGGCTGTAGAAGTTCTGCGGCGGGTGGTCCTCGTACGACCACACCTGCTCGCCCGTCGTCGGGTCGAGCTCCAGCACCCGCGAGTACGGCACGGACGTGGTGTCGCGGTAGGTCCCGTTGTCGAACACCAGGATGGTGCCGCCCGGCAACTCGTGCGGGTGGTGCTGCTGCGCGAGGACGTCGGGGCCGATCCGCCAGCGCACGGACCCGTCGGCGCGGTCCACCGCCACCGTCGTCGACGCGCTGCGGAAGCCCACCACGATCCCGCCGTCGGCGAGTTCGTTGACGGTGTTGGCCATCGGCCAGTGCTCGCGGGCGAAGTGCCGGTTCAGCGGGACCTCCTCCGGGTCGAGGTGCTCGATCGCCGCCCAGCGCCACACCACCTCGCCCTCCCAGGTCAGCTCGTACACCACGTCCCCGTAGATCACCCCGCCCGGTGCCTCCGAGCCGGGGATGCCGCCGCGGATCCGGGCCGCGTCCGCCGGTGACAGCGGCTCCACGACGGTGATCAGCAGGTTGCCGTTGCGCAGGACGGAGGCGTCGTGGTGGTGGAAGGGGTGGCGGACCTCGCGCAGCACGGTGGAGTCCGGGGCGAGTTCCTGGAAGATGCCGCCGTGGTAGACGTCCCAGATGGGGAAGAGGCTCGGGCCGGTGGTGTCCTTGGCCGCGTAGAAGAGGGTGCCTCCCGGGAGCAGCTGCGCCTGACGGCCGGGCGGGTGCGGGGAGTTCCAGGTGTGGGCGGTCCGGCCGTCGATGTCGACGAGGTGGATCCGGCCGTCGCCGGTGATCGGGGTGTAGAGGGTGTAGCCGCCGAAGCTCCGCTCCGGATCGTGGGCGCGCAGGCCGGTGCCGCGGCGGCGCAGGGTGTTCTGGTCGACGCTCATGGAAGGTCCTCCCGGGGTGGGGTGGGGTGGGTCGCGTGGTGGGTCGGGGATCGGGGATCGGGGGTGACGGGTCAGGGGGTGGTGACCGTGACGGCGGCCGGATCGGCCGCCCGGAGCGGGCCCGGCCGCAGCCGGGCCGACAGCGCCGACCGGTCGGCGGCGCCCGGCAGGGACTGGGCCGTCTTGGCCCAGGCGGCCTCGTCCGACAGATCGGCGAGCAGTTCGGGCGTCAGGCTCGCCCCGTACGCGTAGCGGGGCTGGAAGACCTCGACGTACCCGGCCTGGAGCGCGCCCTTGGACTGGGCCACTACGGCCGCCCGCGCCGCGGCCGGATCGGCGGCGGCGGCGCGCTGCGCGCCGAGCACCGTACGCAGGACGGCGGTGGTCTCCTCGTCCCCCGCCGAGGGGTCCGCGACGAGGAGGGTGTGGGCGGTGTAGCCGGTGAAGGGGAGCTCGGCGTAACGGCTGCCGAGGGCGGTGCGGGCGGCGTCGTAGAAGCTGGGGAAGGTGACGCCGGCGTCGACGTCGCCGCGGGCGAGGGCGGGGGCGACCTGGTTCGGGGCCAGGTTGACCACCGTCACGTCCGCCGCGGTCAGCCCCGCGGAGGCGAGCATCCGGGACAGGGCGTACTCGACGTTCGTGCCCTGCGGAACCCCGACCTTGAGCCCCTTGAGCGCGCCGAAACCGGTGACGGCGCGGTCGGTGCGGGTGAGCAGGCGCCAGTCCGAGAAGCGCGACAGGTCGGCCACGATCCGTACGTCGCGCCCGCCGAGCGCGGCCGTGACCGCGGGCAGATCGCCCACGACGCCGAACCGCGCCTGGCCGCCGAGGACGGCGTTCAGCGCGTCGCGGCCGGTGGGCAGCGTGGTCACGGTGGCGTCGAGGCCCTCGGCGGCCCAGAGCGAGCGCTCCTGCGCGAGGTACACGGGGGCGGCCGCCAGCCGGTCGCTGCCGGCCAGGGTCACGGCGCGCCGTCCGGCGTGTGCGCCGGCGCCCGCCGCGCCGGGCCCGCCGTCCGCGCAGGCGGTGGCGAGGAGCGGGAGGAGCGCGGCCAGCAGTACGCCGACCAGCGTGCGGGGTCTGGACATGGTGGGTCCTTCCGGGGCGGGGAGAGGAGGGAGAAGAGGGTGGTGATCGCGCTTCAGGGGGCGGTGAGGTGGGCCGCGACGCTCTCGCGCAGGGCCGGGTCCGGGGGGCCCGGGGGGACCGGGTGGTCCGCGAGGATCCGGCCCGGGGAACCCCCGAGGACGACCACCCGCCCGGCCAGGGCGAGCGCCTCGTCGATGTCGTGCGTCACGAACAGCACGGTGGTGCCGCTGCGCTCCCACAGCTCGCGCAGCAGCGCCTGCATCCGCGTCCGCGTCAGCGCGTCCAGGGCCCCGAACGGCTCGTCCATCAGCAGGACCTCCGGCCGCGCGGCCAACGCCCGCGCCAGGGCCACGCGCTGCTGCATCCCGCCGGACAACTGCGCCGGATACTTCTCTGCGCCGTCCGCCAGCCCGACCTCCGCCAGCGCGGCCAGGGCCAGTTCGCGCCGGCACGCACGCGGCAGTCCGAGCCGTTTGAGGGCGAACTCCACGTTGCCGCGGGCCGTGCGCCAGGGGAAGAGCGCGTAGTGCTGGAAGACCACGCCCCGGTCCGGGCCCGGCCCCGCCACCTCGGTGCCGCCGGCCGTCACCCGTCCCGTCGTGGGCCGCACGAAACCGGCGACCGTGTTCAGCACCGTGGACTTCCCGCAGCCGCTCGGCCCGAGCAGCGCCGTGAACGACCCCGCGGGGAACTCCAGGTCCGTCGGCCCCAACACCGGCGTGGCCCCGTACCCGACCGACAGTCCCTCCAGCCGTACCTCCAGGCTCATGACGCGCTCCAGTGCACCCAGCGGCGCCCGACGGCGGCCAGCAGCAGGTCGGCGGCCACGCCCAGCAGTCCGAGGACCAGGAGTCCCGCGAACATCCGGTCCACCCGCAGGAACTGGCCGTCCACCTGCAGCCGGTACGCCAAACCGCTGTCCGCGCCGCCCAGTTCGGCGGCGACCAGCGCCAGCAGGGCCACGGAGGCCCCGTAGCGCAGGGCGGCCAGCAGCGCGGGAGCGGCGGCGGGCAGCAGGACCTCGGTGAACCGCCGGTGCAGGGGCGCCCCCAGCGACCGGGCGGCCCGCAGGTGCGACACCGGTACCCGCGACACCCCGTCGTGCACGTAGAGCCAGACCGCGAGGAGGACGGCGTAGGCGATCAGCAGCCGCTTGGCGTCCTCGCCGATGCCGAACCAGGCGGTCGCCAGCGGCACCAGCGCGACGGCCGGGATCGGGCGGAGGAAGGAGACCACCGGCGTCACGGCGGCCGACAGCCGGGGGAGGTACCCCGTCGCGAAGCCGAGGGCGCCGCCGATCACCGCCCCGAGCGCGAAACCCTGCCCCGCGCGGGCCAGGCTGGCGCCGAGGTCGGTGGCCAGGGTCCCCTCGCGGGCGCTGTCCGCCAGCGCCGCCGCGGTGTCGGCGGGGGAGGGCAGCAGTCCCGGGGCCACCGCCCCGGACCGGGCGAGCAGGTACCAGAGCGCGAGGACGGCACCGGCCGCGCCCAGGGCCGGGCCGAGCCGGCCCAGGGCCGGGCCGAGCCGGCCGAGGGTCCGGCCGGCGGGGGAGGGGGAGGCTTGCACGGGACGACTCCTCGGTGTGTTGATAAGTGAGGTCAATAATTGACCACGCTTATCAACGGGGTGTTGCGGCGGTGTGAAACCGTCCGGGTCCACCCGGGCCCGCGCGGGCGATGGGATACGTTCACCTGCGTGTCTCGACCCGAACCCACACCCGAAGCGCTGGAGGTCGGCCGGGCGATCCGCGAGTGCCGCACCGCGCGCCGCGTGTCCATGGCCGCGCTCGCCACCCGCTCGGGCCTCTCCCAGCCCTTCCTCAGCCAACTGGAACGCGGACTGGCCACCCCCAGCCTGAGCTCGATCTACCGCATCGCCGAGGCGCTCGACGTCACGCCCGGTACCTTCCTGCGCCCCCCGGAGCGCCCCGGAGTCGTCAGCCACGAGAGCGACCCGCAGGTGATCAGGGTGAGCGAGGCCGCCGGACAGCTGGCGCGGGTGCTCATCCCGGGCGGACGCAGCGGCCTGATGGAGGCCTACGAACACCACTTCGAGCCCGGCCGGGGCGAGCGCGGCTGGTTCGCGCACCCCGGTGAGGACTTCCTCTACGTACTGGAGGGCGAGGTCCTGCTCGAAGTCGAGGGCGAGGAGCCCTTGTTGCTGCGAGCGGGCCGCAGCGCCCACCACCGCGGCGACGTGCCGCACCGCTGCTCACTGCCGGAGGGCGGCTCGGCGGCCCGCACCCTGCTGGTCATCGCCAACGCCCAGGCCGTTTCTCACCGATCGGATGACCGGTAGGAAACGGCCTGGCGGCGTCCCTCACGCGGGGGCGGCGTAGCACCGCACGGTCACCGTGCGCCCGGGGCCCCAGTGCTGCTCGACGCTGCCCAGCGGGCTCCAGCCGAGGCGGTCGTAGAGGGCGACGGCCGCCGTGTCGGAGGCCAGTACGTCGAGCACGGGACGCAGTCCGCGCGCCTGAGCCTCTCGCCCGGCCCGGGCCATCAACAGGGCGCCGGCCCCCAGCCCCCGTGCGGTCGGCGCGACGAAGAGCCGGCCGACCACGGCCACGGCCTCGACGGGCACGCCGTCCCGTCGGCGCAGCAGTGCGGGCGCGGCGTCGTCCGGCTCGCCGCGGGACAGCACGACATGGCCGGCCGTCACCCCCTCGTGCTCGGCCACCCAGGCGCCGATGAGGGCCGGCGGCGACAGCCACCGTTCGGGCAGCTCCGGCCAGTCCACGGGATAGCCGTCGGTGCGGTGGACCTCGGCGAGTACGCGGGCGCACGCGCCGAGGTCACCGGGTTCACGGCGTCGGACGTCCATGCCGCCATGCAACCACGGGGTCCCGCCGTCAGGACAGCCGGGTCACCCGCGCGCCGAACGACGGCTCCACCAGGTCCTTGCCCACCGCCACCGGGACGCTCCTCGCCCCGTCCCCGTCGCCGACGGTCAGCACGCCGACCTCGGTGCCCGCCTTCGCCTCGTGCGGCAGGGACTTGCCGCCCGCGCCCAGCGAGACCCGCAGTTGCTGCCCCGGTACGCCGATCACGGAGAGGTCCTTCGTGGCCACCAGCGGGGTGCGGCCGCCGAGCCCGTCGTCGACGTAACCCACCAACTGCCCCTTGTGCACGGCCGGGGCCTCGGCGAGCGCCGCGCGGACGGCCTCGATGACCTTGCGGCTGTTCTCCTTCACCAGCTCCAGGCTCCGTCGGGCTTCCGGGTCCGGCCCGTCCACGTGCTGGTCCATCATGGTGCCGAGGACCAGCTGGGTCTGTGTCCCGACCGTCTTGTAGGCGGCCCACATCAGGGTGCCGCCGGCGGGGGTGCTCGAACCGGTCTTGATGCCCTTGATGCTCAGGCCGGGGGCGAGGAGCAGGTTGCCGTTGTTGTTGAGGAGCGGCTCGGACAGACCCGGGATGGTGTCCTGCGGCAGGGCGACCACCGCGCGGAACACCTCGTTCTTCATCACCGCCTCGGCCAGCTTCAGCTGGTCGGCGGCGGTACTGACGGTGCCGGCGTCCAGCCCGCTGGGGTCCGTGTACGTGGTGTCGTTCATCCCGAGCGACTTCGCGGTGGCGTTCATCTTCGCGACGAACGCGTCCGTGGTGGTGGAGCCACTGTCCCAACGGGCCAGCAGACGGGCGATGTTGTTGCCGGACGGGATCATCAGCATCTTGAGCATGTCGAGCTCGCTGTACTTCGACCCGGCCGTGAGCCCCATGATGCGGGACTCGTCCAGGGAGTTTCCGTCGGCCACGGCCGCCGCGTCCACCTCGATACGGGGGCCGGGCTCGTTCTTGCGCAGGGGGTGGCCCTTGAGGATCACGTACGCCGTCATCACCTTGGCCACGCTGGCCGTCGGCATCGGCTTCTGCTCGCCGAAGGTGGAGACGTCACCGGAGCCGGACAGGCGGACGGCGCCCTGACCCTTGGCCGGCCACGGGATCGGGGTGTTGCCCTCCAGGGTGTACGAGGACTCGCCGCCGGCCAGCCGCGGGGCGGGCAACGGGCGCACCAGCTGCGCGGCGACGGCGACGCCGCCCAGCAGCAGCACGATCGGGGTCCACACCTTGACCCGGCGGGTGAGGGTGCGGCGGGGGGTCTCCGACGGGGGAGCGGTGTTGGTCAGCTCGGCCAGCAGATCGAGCGGGGGCAGCGGCGCCTCCCGCGTCACCTCCGGCCCGGCGGGCGGCTGCGGCCGGGGCGGCTCGACGGACCTGGGCGCGGGCGCCGCCCCGCCGTCGAGCTCCTTGAGCGCGACGAACCGACTGGTCCGCTCGGCGTCGCTCTCCTCGTCACCGTCGGCCCGGCGTGCGGGAGCGGCGCCGGTGCCGTCGCCCTTCGTCCGGGGTCCGCCGGCGGTACCGGGTGCGGCGGGCACGGCGGGGGCGGCAGCGGCGGCGCCTGCCGCGGCCGGCTTCCGCGGCTCGTCGGCCGTGCCGGGACCGTCCTCCTCGGGTGCCTCCGGGCCGGCGGCGTCCGTGTCCCGCGCGGGGCGGGCGGAGGCTTCCTCGGCGGCGTCCGTCGCGGAGTCCAGGTCGCCGGGCGGGATGGACTTCCCGGCGGCGGGCTTGTCCGCCGGCTTGTCCGCGGGCTCGTTCGTGTCGCCGTCGCCGTCGCCGTCGCCGTCGCCGTCGCCGTCGCCGTCGCCGTCGCCGTCGCCGTCGCCGTCGCCGTCGCCGTCGCCGTCGCCGTCGCCGTCGCCGTCGCCGTCGCCGTCGCCGCGTTCCGGGCGGGTGGCGGTGGCCGAGGTGTCCTTCACGTCGTCGGGGGCCCCGGCCGTCGCCGCTGCCGGGGACCGCGGATCGGCCGGGCCGTCGCCCTGCGGGGCGGTGGCGGCCGTGGCGTTCGGGTCCCGGGGCCCGGCGGGCTCCTGGTCTTCGGGGTCGCTCGCGGTGGGCGCGGCGTCGGTGTCGCCGTCGGCGTCCCGTGCGGGGGCCGTCTTCGCCTCCGGGAGCCGGGGCTCCGCCGTGCCGGGCCCGTCGGACTCCCGGTCCCCGGCGGCGCCTTCGGCGTCCGGCGTCGAGGGGTTCGCCTCGTCGGCGGACGCCGTGCCGTCACGCGGGGCGGGAGCGGATTCCTTCGTCCCGCTCCTGGCCCAGGAAGGGGCCGGCCTCCCGGTGGCGGAGGGCTTCCCTTCGGCGGGGTCGCCCTCGGCGGAGGTCCCGTCGGACTTCGCGGGTGCCGCGCCCGCGCCGTCGACGCCGTCCCGGTCCGGGCGCCGCTCGGGGGTCTCCTCCGACGGGTTGGCTCCGTCGGTCCGCGGCATGGCGGCAGGCCGTTCCCGCCCGGCCGGGGCGGAGTCGGAGGCAGGGCCGGTACCGGCCTCCTCCACGTCCGCATCCGCATCCGCAGTGGTGTCGGTATCGGCCTCGGTGACCCCGGCGGGGTCCGCCGGGGTCTCGTCCGGAGTTTCCCGAAGGGTGCCGGGTTCGGTCACACCGTCCCCCTCAGCCGCCCCCAGGGCACCCGGCACGCCCTCCGGGCCCGTCCGCTCCGTCACCGTCTCCGCCTTCATCCAGCGCCCCACCTTGCTGCTCACACCCGGCCCGGCCGGTTCTCGCCGTAGTCGTCATCGCCATCGGCGCGGCCGTCGGCCGGCCCGCCGATCACCTAGATGGGCCGGGCACCCTGCGCGTTCCCCCCGTTCGAACCTGTGACCGTTCGGTCATACTCCGCCTCCGCCGCTCCCTTCGGCCTCCGGTTTGACGCGCCCGCGATCACTCTGCACTATTCCACTAACGTGTTAGTGGAATGAGGTGGAGGCATGGAGTTCCGGGTCGACCGGCGCAGCGGCGTCGCCACCTACCTGCAGCTCGTGACCCAGGTCAAGCAGGCGCTGCGCCTGGGCGTGCTGGAACCGGGGGACCGGCTGCCGACAGCCCGTGAAGTGGTCGCGGCCACCGCGATCAACCCCAACACCGTCCTCAAGGCGTACCGGGAGCTGGAGCGCGAAGGGCTCGTGGAGCCCCGCCCCGGCGCGGGCACCTTCGTACGCCGGTCCCTGTCCCGCCCCGAGGCGGCGGCGGACTCCCCGCTGCGAACCGCCCTGGCCGCCTGGATGGTCCGGGCGCGCGAGGCGGGACTGGACCGGGAGGACATCACGGCGCTCATCACGGCCGCCGTGGAGGACAGTTTCAACAACTCCGGGCCCCGGCCCGGACCGTCGAGAGAGGACACGGCGTGAGCGATCCGACCCACGCGCCGGCACTACGGGCAACGCGGCTCGGACGGGCGTACGGAGGCCGGCCGGCCCTGCACGCGTGCGACGTCGAACTGCCCGCCGGGCACATCACCGCCCTCGTCGGCCCCAACGGGGCCGGCAAGAGCACCCTGCTCCAGCTCGGCGCCGGGCTGCTCCGCCCCGGCAGCGGGCAGATACGCGTCTTCGGCCACGCCCCCGGCACCGCCGAGGCCCGCCACCGCACCGCGTTCCTCGCGCAGGAGAAGCCGCTGCACGCCCGCTTCACCGTCGCCGACACCCTGCGCCTGGGCCGCATGCTGAACCCGGGCCGCTGGGACCAGGCCGTCGCCGAACGCCTCGTACGCTCCGGGGACATCCCCCTGAACGCCCGCGTCGGCGCCCTCTCCGGAGGCAACCGCACCAGGGTCGCCCTGGCCCTGGTCCTCGGTAAGCGGGCCGACCTGCTCCTGCTGGACGAGCCGCTCGCCGACCTCGACCCGCTCGCCCGTCACGAGGTGATGTCCCTGCTCATGGCCGAGGCCGCCGAGCGGGGCACGACCATCGTGATGTCCTCGCACGTCCTGGCCGAACTGGACGAGGTGTGCGACCGCGTACTGCTCCTCAAGGGCGGCGTCCCCCGCCTGTCCGGCGACATCCAGGAGCTCTGCGACGGGCACACCTGGCTCACCGGGCGCGCCGACCCGATGGAGGAGGACGGACTGCCCCGTGCCTTCGACCGCGGCGCGGTCGTGCACTCCGCCGTCAGCGGCCGTCAGGTCRCCGCCCTCGTCCGTACGGCGCCCGGCGCCCCGCTGCCCGCGGGAACCGACGGGCGCTGGATCGCCGAAACCCCCTCCCTGGAAACCCTGTTGCTCGCTCACCTCCGCGGCGCCGCGACCCCCGCGACCTCCGTGACCACCGCCCCGACCACCCCCGAGGAGGCCGCCGCGTGAAGGGCGTCCTCTGGCTGGCCTGGCGCCAGCAGCGGCTGATGATCCTGGCGGGCGCCGCCGTGCTGGTGGCCTGTACGGCCTGGGTGGTGTACCGGCGCTCGGAGATGGTGTCGTTGATCGACGCCACCGGATGGGTGCCCTGTCCTGGCTGGAACGGCGGCTGCGAGAGCCCCGCCACCTTCCAGATCATGGACGGCAACTCCACCGGGATCCGCGCGCTCGGCACCCTCGGGCTCGCACTGCCCACCCTCATCGGCGTGTTCTGGGGCGCCCCGCTCATCGGGCGGGAACTGGAGACCGGCACGATCAAGCCGGCCCTCACCCAAGGGGTCGGCCCGCGCCGCTGGTTCGCCGCCCGCTTCGGTCTCGCGGCGCTCTTCACCCTGCTCGCCTCGACGGTCATCGCGGCCCTCGTCGCCTGGTGGTGGGCCCCCATCGCCAACACCCTCGACGGTCCGTACTGGCACGACCCCTCCATCTACAACGCCACCGGCCCGGCCTCCGTGGCCTGCGCGCTCTTCGCGCTCACCGTCGGCACCCTCGCGGGACTGCTGGTGCGCCGGGTGCTGCCCGCCATGGGCGCGGCCCTGGTGGCGATCGGCACGGTCATGACGTTCGTGACCTACTTCCGCCGCAGCTGGATCGACCCCGAGACCCGGATCACCCCGGGCATGACGCCCAAGCGGCCCGTCGGAAGCGCCTGGTCCACCGGGGAGTTCGGCTACCTGACGCCCGACGGGCGCGAGCACTCCATCTGGAACGTCTGCCAGACCTCGGGGGAGGAGCTGCGGCAGTGCATGGCCGAGCACGGCTTCGTCGCCCGGTACCACAAGGTCTACCCCAGCGGCGACTTCTGGACGTTCCAGTGGATCGACACGGCCCTCTACGCGGGCGGCGCCGTCCTGCTCCTCACGGTCACCGTCGTCCTGCTGCGCCGCCGCATCGCCTGACGGCCGCCGCGGCCCGACCCGCCGCGGCGGCCCCGTACCACCTCGCACCGCCCAGTCCGCCTTCCGTCCGCATCCCAGGGGGGACCCCTCATGGCAACGAAGAAGAACCTCACCGCCGACCGCGCGAGCGTCGGGCACAAGGTCCGTTACGCGCTGAGCAACCCGACCCGCATCGCCCCGTACGTCAAGCGCGCCGCGCGCGACAGCTGGCTGCGCTTCAAGCACCCCGACCACGTGGGCTACTACCGGGCGGTCATGGCCTCCGACACCGGCCGCAACCCGGAGGCCGCGGTCGGCAGCCAGACCCACGACCGCTGGCTGGCCCTCGGGAAGATGCAGTTCGACTACCTCCTGGAGCACGGGCTCGCCCCGCGCCACCGGATGCTCGACATCGGGTGCGGGAACCTGCGGGCGGGCTGGCGCTTCATCGACCACCTGGAGACGGGCCACTACTACGGCATAGACATCTCGCCCGACATCCTCATCGCAGCCAAGCGCACGCTGACGGACCGGGGACTTCAGGCCAAATTGCCGCACCTGACCATCACCCAGGACCTGACCCTCGACTTCCTGCCCGACCGTCACTTCGACGTGGTGCACGCGCACAGCGTGTTCTCCCACTCGCCGCTGTCGATCATCGACGAGTGCCTCGCCCACGTGGAACGGGTCCTGGCGCCGGGCGGCCGCTTCGACTTCACCTTCGACCGTACCGAGGGCACCGAACACCAGGTCCTGCGCGAGGACTTCTACTACCGCACCCAGACCCTCGTCGACCTGGCCGCCCAGCACGGCCTCAAGGCCCGGTTCATGGACGACTGGGAGAAGCTCGGCCACGGCCAGTCCAAGATCCGCGTCACCGCCGCCTGAGACCGCACCCTGAGACCGCACCACGGTCCGGGCCGGGAAGCCGCCGCTACGGCTCCCCGGCCCGGACCGTGGTGTCACATGCTCAAAACTGCGTGCATGGAGACCACTTCGAGCAGCTTCCTTCAAAAACGCCACCGGGGTCCGCTATCTTGCCGAGAGCATGCCAAAGCGGTGTGTCCGCGACCCGGACCGCACGAGGAGCTGCCCGATGAGTGTCATCGACCCGCCACCCCAGCCCCGCCGCCCCGCCCGACCCGCCCGCCGGTCCCCGCTCGCGGCCCTGCTCGCCGCGGCCCTCGCGATCGCCGGACTCGCCGCCGCCGGTCCCGCCCGCGCCGCGGCCGCACCGGCGCCCGCCGCCCCGGTTTCCACGGCCGGTTCGGTCACCGGCCTCGCGCAGGCGGGCGGCACCTTCACCGTCAGCACCACCAGCGGCGCGAAGGCCCGCGTGGTCGTCGCCCGCGCCGACATCTTCCGGCTCTGGCTGTCCCCCGACGGCTCCTTCTCCGACGATCCGGCCGGCTCCGACCTCGCTCCCACCACCGACTTCGGCCCCATCGCCGCGAACTCCACCGACGCGGGCACGTACTACCGGATCACCACCGGCGGCCTCTCCATCCACGTCAACAAATCGCCCCTGCGCTTCTCCGTCTACCGCGCCGACGACTCCACCCCCGTCTGGGAGGAGACCCAGCCCACCAGCTGGGGCGGCGGCCACACGACCCAGTACCTGGCCCGCGGCGCCGACGAGCAGTTCTACGGCACCGGGCTGCGCCTCGGCGAGTGGGCGCTGCGCGGCAAGACCGTCCCGGTCGCCGTCGACAACAAGTGGCGCGAGAACGACAACGCCAGCCCCGCCCCCTTCTACATGTCCACCAACCGCTACGGCGTCATGCGCAACACCTGGGCCCCGGGCTCGTACGCCTTCGACGCCCCCACCACCTTGACCCACGACGAGAACCGCTTCGACGCCTGGTACTTCACCGGCGACTCCCTCAAGTCGGTCCTCGACGCGTACACCGACGTCAGCGGCAAACCCTTCCTGGCCCCGGCCTGGGGCTTCGAGCTCGGCAACGCCGACTGCTTCAACGCCTCGAACCCGGACTACCAGGGCGACCACAACCGCCTCCGCCACCAGACGACCGCCGACGTGGCCGGCTATGCCGCCGACGCCCGCGCGGCCGACATGCCCTCGGGCTGGTTCCTGCCCAACGACGGCTACGGCTGCGGTTATACGGCCCCCCTCAAGTCCACCGTGGACGCCCTGAAGGCGAAGGGCTTCCAGACCGGCCTGTGGACCTCCACCGGCCTGGGCGCCATCGCCGACGAGGTGGGCACGGCCGGCAGCCGGGGCGTCAAGACCGACGTGGCCTGGATCGGCGGCGGCTACAAGTACGCCTTCAACGGCGTCCAGCAGGCCGTCGACGGCATCGAGAAGAACTCCGACGCCCGCCGCTACGTGTGGACCGTGGACGGCTGGGCCGGTACCCAGCGCAACGCCGTCGTCTGGACCGGTGACACCAGCGGCACCTGGGACGCCATGCGCTGGCACGTCCCCGCCATCGCCGGGGCGGGCCTGTCCGCCCTCAACTACGCCTCCGGCGACGTCGACGGCATCTTCGGCGGCAGCCCCAAGACCTACGTCCGCGACCTGCAGTGGAAGGCCTTCACCCCCGCCTTCATGACCATGTCGGGCTGGGGCGCCACCAACCCCTCGGCCGGCTACCAGGACAAGCAGCCCTGGCGCTTCGCCGAGCCGTACCTGTCCGTCAACCGCAAGTACCTCCAGCTCAAGATGCGGCTGATGCCCTACCTCTACACGATGAGCCGGGCCGCCCACGACACCGGCGTCCCCAGCACGCGCGCCATGGTCCTGGAATACCCCGACGACCCGGTCGCCCGCGGGAACCTCACCAGCGGTCAGTTCATGGCCGGGGACTCCTTCCTCGTCGCCCCCGTCGTCTCCGACACCTCCGTCCGTGACGGCATCTACCTGCCCGCCGGGACCTGGACCGACTACTGGACCGGCAGGACGTACGCCGGACCGGGCTGGCTGAACGGCTACCAGGCCCCCCTCGACACGCTCCCGCTGTTCGTCAAGGGTGGTGCCGTCGTCCCGATGTGGCCGCAGATGAACCACACGGGGGAGAAGCCCGTCTCCACCCTCACCTACGACGTCCACCCGCGCGGGAACTCCACCTTCAGCCTCTACGAGGACGACGGCCGCACCCGCGCGTTCGAGTCCGGCGCGTACGCCCGCCAGCGCGTGGACGTCACCGCGCCCACCACCGGCCCCGGCACGGTCACCGTCTCCGTCGGCGCGCCCGCCGGCTCCTACGCCGGACAACCTGCCTCACGGGGCTACGAGTTCACCCTCCACGTGTCCTCCGCCCCCGGGGCGCTCACCGTGGACGGCAGCGTGCTGTCCCGCCTCGGGTCGAAGGCCGCCTACGACTCCGCCGACACCGGCTGGTTCTTCGACCCCGCCGACCGCTCCGGGGTCCTGTGGGTCAAGACGGGCACGAAGAGCGGCGCGTTCAGCGTGACCGCCACCGGTACCGCCGTCCCCGCGGCCGACCCGATCCCCACCGGTTCCGCGCCGATCCCGCAGGCGGCCTGGAGCCTGGTCTCCGCCGACAGCCAGGAGACCGCCGCCGAGAACGGCGCCGCCCGCAACGCCTTCGACGGCGACCCGTCGACGATCTGGCACACGGCCTGGTCCTCCGGCAAGCCGGCGGCCCTCCCGCACGAGATCCGCATCGACCTCGGTGCCCGGTACACCGTCGACTCCCTCGGCTACCTCCCGCGGCAGGACGGCGGGGTCAACGGCCGGATCGGCGGGTACGAGGTCTACGTCTCCGACACCACCGCCGACTGGGGCACCCCGGCCGCCACCGGCACGCTCGCGGACACCCCGGCCGCCAAAACCGTCCCCCTCGCCCCCAGAACGGGCCGCTACCTGCGGCTGCGGGCCCTGACCGAAGCCGGCGGGCGCGGCCCGTGGACCAGCGCCGCCGAACTCACGCTCACCGGCCGGCCGACGCCGTTCCCCGCCGACGCCACCCTCGTCAACTCCGCCTCCACGAGCTGTCTGGACCTCCCGCACAGCGCCACTGCCCCCGGGACGCGGCCCACCCTGTACACCTGCCACGGCGGCCCGAACCAGCGCTGGACCCTCCAGCCGGACGGCCGCCTCACCGGCCTCGCCGGGGTCTGCCTCGACGGCACCGACCCCGCCGCGGTCACCGTCCAGACCTGCGCCGGCACCCCCGGCCAGAGCTGGCAGCCCGGCCCGGACGGCAGTCTCCGTACGGGCGGCCAGTGCCTGACGCCGGCCGGATCCGGCACAGCCGACGGCACCGCCCTCACCCGCACCGCCTGCGCCGGCACCGCCGCCCAGCGCTGGACCCTCACCCCGTAACCCCCCCGGCGCCGGACCTTCACCCCCGTGACCCCCGTCCGGCGCCGGACCCTCACCCGCTGACCCCCGCCGGCGCCGGACCCTCACCCGCTGACCCCCGCCGGGTCGGACACCGCCCCCACGGGTGTCCGGCCCGGCAGCAGCGCCGCCGCGGCCAGCCCTACGGCGGCCACCCCGGCCAGCACCGGCAGCGCCGGTCCCGCCTCCGGCCCCGTGCCCGCCGCTCCGGCGCCCGCCGCGACCGCTATCCCCAGCGACGGGCCGACGTTCGCGGCCGTCTGCTTGAGCCCGCCCACCACCCCCGCGTACCCGGGCGGAGCGTCCCCGACCACCGTCCCGGTGGCCGTGACCATCACCGCGGTGAACCCCGCGCCCAGCACCCCGAACGCCACCGGCCCGCCCGAGCCCAGGCCGGCGATCCCGGCCACCACCAGCCCCGTCCCGGTCAGCGCCGTCGCCCGCGCCCCGTACCGGCGCACGGCCCGGCCCGCCACCGGCGCCCCGGCCACCATCAGCGCGGTCAGCGGCAGGACCCGCACCCCGGTCTCCAGCGGACCGAGCCCCCGTACGTCCTGGAGCAGGAACGTGGCCGTGAACAGCGCCCCGAACATCCCGGCGGAGACCGCCATCAGCAGTGCCATCGACGCCGCCACCGGCCTGGACCGGGCCACCGCGGCCGGCACCAGAGGCCGCTTACCGAGCCGCTCGACCCGGACGAACAGCGCCCCGAGCCCCACGGCCGCCGCGGAACCGAGCAACGTGGGCGCCCCCGTCCAGCCGTGCTCCGGTACGCCGGACAGCGCGTACACGCAGGCTCCGAGCGCCGCCGCGAGCAGGGCGGGCGCGGCCGTCCCCAGCCGGCCGGCACCGGCGTCGGCGCGCGCGGGCGGCGGGACCCGCAGGGCCGAGGTCAGCACCGCGATCGCCAGCGCCACGGGCACGTTGAGCACGAACACCGACCGCCAGTCCGCCCGCGCGACCAGCACCCCGCCGATCAGCGGCCCCGCCGCCGCGGCCACCGCGATCGTCCCGGTCCGCACGGCGACCGCGGACCCCAGCCGCTCCCGCGGGTACGCGACCCGCAGCAGGGCCAGCGTGGCGGGCTGCAACAGTGCCCCGAACAGGCCCTGGACGGCGCGCAGCGCGATCACCCAGCCGACTCCGGGGGCCAGCGCGATCCCCGTCGAGGCGGCGGCGAAGCCGAGCGAGCCCGTCAGCAGCAGCCGGGGGTGCCCGTACCGGTCCCCGAGCCGTCCGGCGATCACCAGGAAGGCGGCGACGGTGAGCAGGTAGGCGGTGCTGGTCCACTGCACCTGGGCCGCGCTCGCCCCCAGATCGCGGCGCAGGGCGGGCTGCACCACGATCAGCACGGTGCCGTCGAGGGCCACGAGCGCCGCCCCGGCCGCGCTGGCCAGCAGTGCGATCGACGGCCTCACGAGGGGTCCGCCCCGAGGTGCGCGTCGAGCGCGGCGCCGACGAGCCGGCCGATGTAGGCCCCCGTGTCCGTACCGGCCCCGTCCGCCCCGCCCCCGAGCACCAGGGGCAGGCTGCCCGCCCCCCACAGCTGGGCAACCCCGTGCAGGTTCGCCCACAGCGCGGCGGCCGTGACCTCCGGATCGGCCGCACCACAGCGGGACACGAGCCCGACGAGCATCGCGAACAGCGGCCGCGTCGATTCCCGCAGCCGCGGCCCGTCGGAGCCCTCCTGCCCGGTGCTGTCCAGCAGATCGTGGCGGAACATCAGCTCGAACATCCCGCGCTGCTCCAGGGCGTAGGCCACGTACGTCGTCGCCAGCGCCCGCACCCGCTCCCGCGGCGTGTCCTGCCCGGTGCCGGCCGCCGCGAAGCGGGCCCCGAGATCGGCGAACCCGCGCCGGGCGATGGCCGACAGCAGGGCCTGGTGGGTGGGG
This sequence comes from Streptomyces sp. M-16, assembly GCF_052114405.1. Lineage (NCBI taxonomy): Bacteria > Bacillati > Actinomycetota > Actinomycetes > Kitasatosporales > Streptomycetaceae > Streptomyces > Streptomyces sp. M-16. Next base: position 27,189 of record NZ_JBFRER010000001.1, read on the forward strand.
AAGTACCGCCGGGGAGCCCCGTGCGACACCCCGGCCCGCCGGGCGATCTCCCGCAGCCCGAGGGCGGCGGTCCCCTCCGCCGTGACCATCTCCACACCGACGTCGATCAGCCGCTCGCGCAGCGGGCTCTCATCCATAGACACTGTCTACCAGCCTCGGTAGACAGTGTCTACTCGCTTGGGTTACCGGGGGACGACCTCGAACGTGACCGTGCTGCTCGCCGTCTGGCTCCAGTCGGTGGTGACGTCGGCCGTCAGGGTGTAGGAACCGACCTCCCCCAGGCTGCCGCTGTCGAAGTTGAAGAGCGTGATGCTCGGCGGCCTGCACCGCTCGCTGCGCGCGAGCTGCACCACCTCGCCACCGCGCTTGAGCGTCCACTGGACGTAGCAGCCCCGGTCCAGGCGGCCCCCCGAGTCCTGGACGTAGGTGTCGGCGCCGGGCGTGGACCGCGCCCGATAGGTGTTCGGCCCCACCTTCCCGGTCGTGCCCATGTCGATGCGCACGAGCAGGGGGCCCGCGTGGGCGGGGGGCTGGGCCTTGGCGCTCGGTACGCGGGGGGCCTCGGGCGCCGAGGTCCGGGACTCCGGCAGTGAGCGCCCGGGGTCGGGCTCCTCGGTCTCCGGGCCCGGCTCGGGTTCGGCCGTGCGCGTCCGCGTCGGCGACGGCGTGGGCGTGTCGGCCGTGCCGTCCGGCGTCGACGCGGGCCCCGGGACGGCCGGAGCCGGGGCGGAGGCCCTGGGCGGCGGATCCTCCGAGGAGAACAGGTCCTTGCCCGCCGCCACCGCGCCGATGATCGTGGCGATGACGCCGATGACGACCAGCACCGGGTGCTCGGCCAGTTTTGTCTGCCCACCACTCAAAGCGGCCTCTTCCTCCCCGGCCCCGGCCTGCCCTCGGCCGCCGGGGCGACGCTGTGCGGTGCCGACCCTAACGCTCCGTGCTCCGCCGAGGAGGGTGAATGCGCAACCTTCAGGCGGAGCCCGCCGTGAGCAGGGACTGGCCCACCACCGTACGGGCGTAGAGGACCGAGCGGCCCGCGCGGTGGGCGCTGACCAGGCCGGCGTCACGCAGGGCCCTCAGGTACCCGGACACCCCGCCCGGCGAGAGCCCCGTACGGGCCGCCAGCTCCGTGGTGGAGGCCGGAGTGTCCAGCTCCGCCAGCAGCCGGGCCCGCGAACGGCCGAGCACGGCCTCCAGAGCGGTGCCGGCGACGGCCGGGCGGGACGCCCACAGCGCGCCGGTACCCCGTGCCGGATAGGCCAGTTGCGGCGGCTCCGGCGGCGCCACCCGGGTCAGCGGCACCGGCCCGGTGAAGGCCGACGGGATCAGCACCAGCCCGGACCCCGCCGTCCTGCGGGACAGGGAACGCTGCCGCAGCGCCAGCCGCAGCGCGTTGTCGGACCAGCTCAGCGAGGAGTGCAGATCGTTCAGGAGACGGGCGGCGCCCTGCTCGGCCACCTGCCGGGAACGGTGGAAGACGTCCGCGTCGAGCACGGTGCGCAGCTGCGCCCAGTACGGGCCCAGAGCCAGCTCCCAGTACTGCTCGACCTCCTCCGCCACCCGGGCCAGCCGCCCCTGCGGATCCGCGTACAGCGCCCGCGACCGGGGACCGAGCCGCCCCTGTTCCCGGGCCAGCCGGTCCAGGTCCCGGCGCACCGCGGCCGCGGGCGCGGCCCTGACGCGGGCCAGCTCCTGGGCCAGGGTGGGGGCGGGCCCGTCGGGGGCGGGGTTCAGGAAGTCCGGCACGAAGCCCTTCGGCGCGACCAGTTCGGCCAGCCAGCCCCGGTCCAGCCCGGCCGCCGCCAGCCGCGGCCGGACCTGTGCCGTCCACCGGCCGTGCACGGGATGGACGGCCCCGGACCTCAGCAGCCGCATGCTCGTCCCGACCTCCCACATCGGGGAGACGGCGAAGCGCATCTGTGCCAGGTCGCCGGCGGAGAACGCCAGCCTGACCGGCCCGGCCGGTCCCTCGCGCCGCATCAAGACGCCCCTGCCTTCCCATGGATTCACACATGCCCTAATCCGTGGCCGTGAGCGTACCGGCTGGTGGATCATTCCGGCATGACCACTGAAACGATCACCGCCGCGGCGTCGGGGACCTGGAAGCTCGGAGACCTGGAGGTCAACCGCCTCGGCTTCGGAGCGATGCGCATCCCCCAGAACGGCGCGGCCCTGCGCGCCGCTGCCGTCTCCGGCGACCGGGACCGGGCCCTCGCCGTCCTGCGCCGCGCGGTCGAACTCGGCGTCAACCACATCGACACCGCCGCCTTCTACTTCTCCCCGCTCCGCTCCGCCAACGAGCTGATCAACAGCGCCCTCGGCGGCCCCTACCCCGAGGACCTGGTCATCGCCACCAAGGTCGGCCCCGCCCGCCGGGCGTCGGGGGAGTGGGCGGAGCACGCCGGACCCGACGGCCTGCGCGGCCAGGTCGAGGAGAACCTCCGCCAGCTCGGCCGCGACCACCTGGACCTGGTGAACCTGCGGGTGTCCGGGATCCCGGGCGGCAGCGCCTCCGTCGCCGAGCGCTTCGGAGTGCTGGCGGAGCTGCGCGAGGCCGGGCTCATCCGGAACCTCGGCGTCTCCAACGTCACCCCCGAACAGCTCGCGGAGGCCCGGTCCGTGGCCCCGGTGGTGTGCGTGCAGAACCCGTACGGCATGGGGATGCGGCCCGACCAGGACGAGTTCGTCCGCTTCTGCGGCGAGGAGGGGATCGCCTTCGTGCCCTTCTACTCGATCGCCACCACCGGCCGCGAGGGCGGCGCGAGCGGCACGGAGGGCGAGGAACTGCTCGCCGTGGCCCGTGCGCACGACGCGAGCCCCGCCCAGGTCCGGCTGGCCTGGACCCTGCAGCGCGGCCCGCACGTCCTCGCCATCCCCGGCACGGGCAACCCCGAYCACCTCACCGCCAACGTGGCCGCCGCAGCCCTGCGCCTGACGGAAGCGGAACTGACCGCCCTGGACGCCGTCCACCGGCGCACCGAGGAGGCCTCGGCCTGACGGCGGGGCACGGAGTCGTGTGTGCGGGCGGCCCCTGTCGCGGCCAGGGCGCGGAGCGCCGCCGGCATGACCACCGCCCGCACCGTGACCACCCTGCCGCCCAGGACGGGGACCGGGCCGCGCACGGCCCGCGGTCGGGCCCGGGGTGCGGGCGGTCGGGCACAATCGACGGATGAGCGACGAAGCCCCCGGCGTGACCCGTGAGCCCTCCGGTCCGCACGACCATGATCCGTACCTCTGGCTGGAGGACGTGTCCGGCGAGGCCGCCCTCGCCTGGGTCCGCGAGCGCAACGCCGAGACCGTCGACGCGCTGACCACCGGCACCGACTTCAAGGTGCTGGAACGCGAGGTGCGCGAGGTCCTCGACGACGACGGGCGCATCCCGTACGTCGTCCGGCGGGGCCCCCACCTCTACAACTTCTGGCAGGACGCGGACCACCTGCGCGGCGTCTGGCGGCGCACCACCCTGGAGGAGTACCGCACCGACGACCCGGCCTGGGAGACCGTCCTGGACCTGGACGGTCTCGCCGGGGCCGAGGGCGAGAAGTGGGCCTGGGCCGGCAGCGCCGTCCTCGCCCCCGGACACCGCCACGCCCTCGTCATGCTGTCCCGGGACGGCGCCGACGCCTGCGTGGTGCGCGAGTTCGACCTGGAGACCCTCCGCTTCGTGGACGGCGGCTTCGCCGTCGAGGAGGCCAAGACCCGGATCGGCTGGATCGACCACGACCACGTGTGGATCGGTACCGACTTCGGCCCCGGATCCATGTCCCCCTCCGGCTACCCCCTCCAGGTCCGCCGCTGGCGCCGCGGCACGCCCGTCGAGTCCGCCGAGACCGTCTACGAGGGCCGCCCCTCGGACCTCTCCGCCTCCGGCTGGCGCGACCACACACCCGGTTTCGAACGGGACTTCGTCTCCCGCCAGATCGACTTCTGGAACCAGGAGCTGTTCCTCCTCCCCGCGGACCCCGACGGTCCGCCCGAGAAGATCGACGTGCCGGACGACRCCGTCGCCTCCGTCCACCGCCAGTGGCTGATGGTGACCCCCCGCTCGCCCTGGCTCGGCCACGCCCCCGGCAGCCTCCTCGCCTTCGACCTCGACGCCTTCCGGGCCGGCGGGCGCGAGCCCGACGTGCTGTTCACCCCCGACGCGCACACCGCGCTCGGCGGCCACAGCTGGACCCGCAACCACCTCCTCCTCACCACCCGCGCCGACGTCTCCTCCCGCCTGGAGCTCCTCACCCCCGGCCCCGACGGCTGGACCCGCGCCCCGCTCGCCGGCGTACCGCCGCTGTCCACGGCCTCCGTGGTGTGCACGGACCCGGACGAGAGCGACGAGTACTTCCTGAATGTCACCGGCTTCCTCCAGCCCTCCACCCTCCACCGGGGCACCGCCGGAGCGGCCGACGGGGGAGAGGCCGTCAAGCGGGGACCCGCGCTCTTCGACACCGCCGGCCTGGCCGTGAGCCAGTACTTCGCCACCTCCGCCGACGGCACCCGGGTGCCCTACTTCGTCATCGGCCCCGAGGACCGCCCCGGCCCGGGCCCCGCCCTGCTCTACGGGTACGGCGGCTTCGAGATCTCCATGGTCCCGCAGTACAGCGCCGTCACCGGCCGGGCCTGGCTCGCGCGCGGCGGGACCTACGTGGTCGCCGGCATCCGCGGCGGCCGCGAGTACGGGCCCGCCTGGCACCAGGCCGCCCTCGGCGCCAACCGCGTCCGCGCCTTCGAGGACTTCGCCGCCGTCGCCCGCGACCTCACCGCCCGCGGCGTCACCACCCCCGCCCAGCTGGGCATCGAGGGCGGCAGCAACGGCGGCCTGCTGATGGGCGCCATGCTCACCCGCGACCCCGAACTGTTCGGCGCGGTCGTCGCCCACGTGCCCCTGCTGGACATGCTCCGCTTCCACAAGCTCCTCGCCGGAGCCAGCTGGACCGCCGAGTACGGCGACCCCGACGACCCGGCCGACCGGCCCCACCTGGAGCACATCTCCCCGTACCACCGGATGCGCGCGGACGGGCCCGCGTACCCGCCCCTGCTCCTGCTCACCTCCACCCGCGACGACCGGGTCCACCCCGGCCACGCCCGCAAGGCCGCCGCCCGGCTGCGCGAACTCGGCCACCCCGTCCTCTTCCACGAGCACCTCGGCGGCGGCCACGGCGGCGCCACCGACCACCGGCAGACCGCCTTCAACGAGGCCCTCGTGCACACCTTCCTGTGGGAGCGGCTGACCCCGCGCAGGTGAAGGCCGTCCGGCGCGCTGCCCCGCCCGGCGCGCGGGGACTGGTGGAATGGAACCACCGGCGGCCCGCACGGGGCCGCCCGGCGGGCGGAGGCACCGTGTCGGATCGCGACAGCCGCGCGTGGGTCCCGGCGCCGGACGAGATCCTCGACGCGATCGGCACGACCGACGACGAGCACACCACCTGCCGGGAACTCGCCGCCTTCCTCTTCCGCGCCCTCTGCGACGCGGTGGCCGTCGACCTGACCGGTGAGGCCGGCCGCGTCGAGCGGGTGGCCGAGGCGGGCGCCTCCGGCCTGCTGCGGCCCCCGGGCCCCGGAGCGGGCGCGGCCGTCCGGGCGGTCGACGCCGGGCACCCGCTGCGCAGCTGGACGCTGCGGCCGGGCGGTCCCCCCGTGCACGGCCTGTCCGTCGAGCTCGCCCGCCACGGGACCTCGTACGGGATCCTCCTCGTGGCGCGCACCGGCGCGGCCTTCACCGACCGGGAGGCCGCCGCGCTGCACTTCGCGGCGCGGGTCGCCGCCGTGCACGTCCGGCACGCCCGGCGGCTCGCCGCCACCGAGAGCGTGGCGCTCGACCTCCAGCGGGCCCTCGTATCGGACCCCGGCCGGCCGCACCCCAACCTCCTCATCGCGGGCCGCTACCTGCCCGTCGGGCCGAGCGCGCTCGTCGGCGGCGACTGGTTCGAGACCGTGCGCCTGCACTACGGGCGGACCCTGCTGGTCGTCGGGGACGTCATGGGCCACGGCCTGGACGCCGCCGTCGACATGAACGCCTACCGCTCCACCCTGCGCGAGGTGGCCTCCACCGACCTGGCCCCCCACCGGGTGCTGCGCCAGCTCGACGCCGTGGTCTCCGAGGACGCCGGGCGGCGCCCCGCGACCTGCCTCCTGGTCCGGGTCGACCCCGCCCGCGGGACCGCGGTCTACGCCAGCGCCGGCCACCTGCCGCCCGCGGTGTTCGCCGCCGACGGCACCGGCCGGCTGCTCGACGTCCCCGTCGGCCCCCCGCTGGGCACCGGCCTCGGCGGCTACGAGTCCGCCGCCCACCCCCTGGCCCCCGACGAGACCCTCCTGCTCTACACCGACGGGCTGGTCGAACGCCGGGGCGAGGACATCGACACCTCCCTGGCCCGCCTCACCGCCGTGCGGCTGCCGCGCGGCGCCGGCATCGCCGAAGCCGCGGACGCGATCGTCGGCGGCCTCGACGCCCTCCACGCCGAGGACGACGTCGCCGTCCTCGCGGCCCGCATCCGCTCCCGCTCCCCCCACCCCTGACCCGGGCTCCGTCAGGAGAGGGTGCGGGCGATCAGGAGGGCGACGTCGTCGTGGGTGTCGGGACGGCGCAGGGCGGACAGGAGCAGGTCGCAGGTCTCCTCGATGGGGCGGTGCGGGCCGGCCAGGAGGTCGGTGAGGGTCAGCAGCCGGGTGTCGATGTCCTGGTCGCGGGTCTCGACCAGCCCGTCGGTGTACAGCACCAGCTCGTCCCCGGGGGCCAGGGTCAGCGAGGTCGTGAAGAACGGGATGCCGCCGACGCCCAGCGGGACCGCCGACTTCAGGCGCAGGAGCTGCGGGTGACGACCGACGCGCAGGTGGACCGGGGGCAGGTGACCGGCGGTGGAGAACAGGCACAGCCGGGTGTGCGGGTCGTAGACGGCGTAGACGCAGGTGGCCATCGCCTCGCCGAGGTCGGTGGTCGCCGCGTCCAGGTGGGTCAGGACCGTCGCCGGATCCAGACCCAGGCGGCCCAGGGCGCGGGCGGTGGCCCGCAGCTGGCCCATGGTGGCGGCGGCGTTGATGCCGCTGCCCATCACGTCCCCGACGACCAGCGCGGTGCGCTCCCCGGTGAGGGGGATGACGTCGAACCAGTCGCCGCCGGTCTCGTCGGCGGCCCCCGCCGGCTGGTACCGGTAGGCGATGTCCAGGCCCGGGGCCGCCGGCGGAGACTGGGGGAGCAGGTGCTGCTGGAGGGTGAGGGCGGCCTGCCGCTGGCGCTGGAACCAGCGCGCGTTGTCGATGGACACCGCCGCGTGGGCCGCGAGTTCCGAGGCGAGCAGCACGTCGTCCGGCCCGAACGGCGCCGGGTTGCGCGCCCGCTTGAGGTCCAGGGCGCCCAGGACCTGCCCCCGGGCGATGAGCGGCACCGCCAGGTACGAGTGCAGGCCCGCCTCGCCGAGCAGCCGGGCCGCGTCCTCGTCGCGGGCGATCCGGGGCAGGTCCTCGGGCAGCACGTGCGGGACGAGGACGGGCCGACCGGTGCGGGCGCAGCGGGAGACCAGCCGGGCGGGGCCGTACAGGGCGACGTCCCCGACGGGGTCGGCGGCCGCCTCGGCGGGGGTGCGGTAGGCGGACTTCACCGCCAGCGCCCGGAACCGTACGCTCAGATCGCCCGGATCCCCGCCCGGCCGCAGACCCGTCAGAGCCGTGTCGAGGACGTCGACGGCGGCGATGTCCGCGACCTCCGGGACGGCGACGTCGGCGAGTTCCCGGGCGGTGATGTCCAGGTCGAGGGTGGTCCCGATGCGGACGGAGGCGTCCGCGATCAGGGACAGGCGCCGCCGGGCGTGGGCGGCGGACACGGCCGTACGGTGCTGTTCCGTCACGTCCATCAGCGACACGGCGACGCCGATCACCCGGTGAGCCTGGTCGTCCAGCCGGTAGAGCGACACCAGCCAGGCGCGCTCGCCCTCGTCGTCCGCGGCGATCCGGCCGGTGGTGAACTCGTCCAGCACGGGCACGCCGGTCGCCATGACCTCGCGCATCYGCGCCTCGATGGCCGAGCCGTCGAGGAAGGGCAGGATCTCGGCGATCCGCTGCCCCAGGTGCCGGTCGGCGGAGACGCCGTTGATGCGCTCCAGCGCCGGGTTGACCAGCACGTAGCGCAGATCGGTGTCGAGGACGGCCAGCCCGATGGGGGACTGGTCGACCAGGCGCAGGGAGAGGGCCAGGTCCCGCTCGACCCGGCGCAGGGTGGCCTGCTCGGAGGCGAGGCCCAGCGCGAAGAACCGGCCGTTGTCGGCCTGCAGCCGCATGTTGCGGAACTCCACCAGCACGGTACGGCCGTCCCGGTGGCGTACGGGGAACACCCCCGCCCAGGAGCCCGAGTCCCCGCCCGCCATGACCCGGGCGAACAGCCCCAGCACCTCCTCGCGGTCCTCGTCCGCGACCAGCAGGGCCGCCGCGTACCGGCCGAGGGCCTCCTCGGCCGTGTATCCGAAGAGGGTGGCGGCCTGCGGGCTCCACAGGGTGATGCGGCCCGCGGCGTCCAGGACGATGGCGGCCACGCCGAGGACGTCGAGCAGAGCGCCCGCGGCCAAGGACCCGGCCGCCGCGGACCTCACCGCCCCGCGCCGTGCCCCGGCGCGCGGGGCGCGGGGCGCGGGCTGCCCATCGGTCATGCAGACCTCCTCACCCGGACGGACCTCCTTCCATGCTGCGTCCCCGCTCCCGCCCCTGCGACCCGTGCCGGGCACCGGGGGTGGCGGGGAGGGAGCGGAGCGTGCCGGGGGGCGGGGTGCGGGTCGGGCGCCCGGTCCGGGGGCAGGGCAGGGGCACGGGTCCGGGTCCTGGGCCGGAGGGGCCGGTCAGGTCCGGTCAGGGCCGGCCGGGGGCCGTCAGTGCTTCGGCCAGCCAGTCCGCGGTGCGGGCCAGCCAGTGCGGGTGGGCGTTTCCGAGCAGGTGGTCGCCGTGCGGGACCAGGAGGTACTCCCCGCGCGGGGCGAGCGCGGCCAGCCCCGCCCCGTTCGCCACACCCGGGATGACGTCCCGCCCGCCGTCCACCACCAGCAGCGGGCAGGCGATGTCCGGCGCCACCCCCGACAGGTCGACCCGGCCGGCGAAGGCGCGTGCCCGCCCCACCCCGCCGGAGCGCCGGGCGAGCAGCTCCCGCAGGACGGGCGGCAGACCGTCCCATTCGAGCCGCAGCGGCCCGCTCACCGTGGCCGCCGCGGCCACGCGGGGTTCGAGGGCCGCGCTGCGCGCCGCGTACCAGCCGCCCAGGCTGAGGCCGATCAGCCCGACGCGGTCGACGCCGAGCGCGTCGACGACCCCGGCCACCACCTGCTCGTAGTCCGGCCGCAGGGTGCTGTACGGGGCGAGCACGCCCTGGCCCGGCCCGTCCATGGCGAACACCGCCAGCCCCCGGTCCAGCAGCGCCCCGGTGACCGCGTGGAACTCCTCCTTCCCGGAGTCCAGGCCCGGAACCACCACCACGGTGGCCGCCGCGTCCGCCGCACCGCGCAGCCAGCCGGCGAAGGAGGCCCCCTCGATCCGCCGCGCCCCCGGCTCCAGCAGGGCCAGCGCCCGTCCCATGGCCGCGTCGGCCTCCGCGGCGGCCCGCGCCTGGGCCCGCCCCCGCGGGTCCGGGCCCAGCGTCGCGAAGTGGAACCAGCGGGCGGCGACCTGGAGGTGCCCGCCCTCGGAGACGGTCGAGGCCGCCCGCTCCGCGCGGGCGAGGTGGCGCCGGCCCGTGGCCGCGAACGCCTCGGCCCAGCCGTCGGCCAGAGCCGGCCCGCCCGTCACCCACCGGTACTCGTGCGGGTCGAGCCCGGCCCCCGTGGCCCGGCTGAACCGCTCCTCGGCGACAGCGGCGGTGGCGACGAGGACGTCCTCGGGGGATGCGGTGGCCGTGGCCGTGTCCGTGGCCGTGGCCGCGGCCGGTGCCCGGCTCATCGGGCCGCCCCCGTCGCCAGGCCCGTCGTCAGCACGGCCTTGCCGCGGATCCGCCGCTCCCGCAGGTCCACCAGCGTCCCCGCGGTCCGCTCCCAGTCCGCGACCCGGTCGATCTCCGGGTGCAGCCGCCCGGCTCCCACCAGGCGTACGAGGGTGTCCAGATCGCCGGCGTACGGGGCCCCGGCGTAGTGGAAGTGCCGGATCGAGGCGCCCTCCGGACCGGCGAAGAAGTCGAAGAAGTCCAGGGTCGCCGCGGTCCTGGAGGCCTGCCCGAACCACACCAGCAGCCCGCCCGGCGCGAGCCGGGACAGCGCCACCGCCAGGGCCGGCCCGCCGGTGGACTCCAGCACCACGTCGAACGGCCCCCGCGCCGCGGCCACCTCGTGCACGACCGCCGCCGCGCCCAGCCGCCGCAGCCGCTCCCCGCGCGCCGCGGTCGCCGTCACCACGGTGACCTCGGCGCCCGCCGCTGCCGCCAGCTCGGTGACGTAGTGCCCCACGCCACCCGAAGCGCCGGTCAGCAGGACGCGGCGGCCCGCCAGGCTCCCCACCGTGCGCAGCAGCCGCAGGGCCGTGATCCCGGCCAGCGGCAGCGCCGCGGCCCGGACCGCGTCGATGCCGTCGGGCAGGACGGCCAGCGCATGCGTGGGTACGGCCACGTACTCCGCCCAGCCGCCCAGTGGCGGATGGCCCACCACCCGGGTCCCGATGGGCGGGCCGGAACCGTCGGCCGCCGCCTGCACCACCAGCCCCGCGACGTCCTTGCCGGGGAGCAGACCGGGCTTCGGCCGCTCCAGCAGAAACGTCTCGCCGCGGTTCGGCGCGAACGCCTCGACACGGACCAGCACCTCGCCGTCGGCCGGTACCGGCTGGGCGTCCTCGGCGAACTCCACCGGCCGCGCCGGATCTCCCGTGGGAATCAGTCTCCTCATGCCCGCCATGGAAGCGGCGGGCCCGCGGAGCGGTCCAACAACCCGCGGGAGCGGACGACAACCAGGGGTTGTCGCCTAAGGTGAGGGCGTGGATCTTGATCTCGCGCAGGTGCGCGCCTTCGTGGGTACCGCACGGGAACTGCACTTCGGCCGGGCCGCCGGGACGCTCGCCGTCTCCCAGCAGGCCCTGTCGAAACGGATCGCCCGCCTGGAGTCCGCCCTCGGCACGCCGTTGTTCGACCGGGGTGGCGGCCAGGGCGTCCGGCTGACCGACGCGGGGCGCCGGTTCCTCGAACCGGCGCGCCGGACCCTCGCCGCCGCCGACCGCGCCGTGGCCGCCGTACGGGACGGGCACCGGCCGCTGAGGGTCGACGTGTGGGGCCACCTGTACGCGCCGATGCGGACGCTGGCCCCGGTGGCGGCGGCCGCCGGGGAGGCGGCCCTGGAACCGGGCCACGGCCGGGACCTGCCCTCGGTGGCCGCCGCGCTGCTGCACGGGGACGTCGACGCCGCCTTCGGGCGCGTCCACCCGCCGCTGCCTACGGGACTGACGCACCGTCTGGTGCGCCTGGAGCCGGTCGACGCGGTCCTGGGAGCGGACCATCCGCTGGCGGCGGAGCCCGAGCTGCGGCCCGAACAGCTGCGGGGCGGCGTGCTGTGGACCCCCGGGGCGCTGGACCGCCTCGACTTCCTGCACCGCTTCGCCCGCCGCTTCGGCGTCGCCGAGCACGCCGAGAGCCCGAACCTGGGCCCCGACCACTTCCTGTCCGGGCTCCGCGGCGACCCGCGGCGCTTCACGCTGATGCCGGCGGACGTGCCGCTCCCGCGGACCCCGGACATCCGGTCCGTGCCGCTGGTGCGGCCCACCCCGCTCTACGCCTGGTCGCTGCTGTGGCGCGCCGCAGACCCCCACCCGGGGCTGCCCGCGCTGCTGGCCGGGCTCGCGGAGGAGGCCGGGCGCAGCCGCTGGCTGGAGTACGACCCGGCGCGCGACTGGCTGCCGGAGCCGGAGTCCGCGTAGGGGTACGGGCGCGGGGCGGACCCGAGCGGCCGCCCGCCGGGCGACCGCTCGGGACGGGCGTCAGGAGGACTGGTCGGTCAGGATCCCGGGGTCCGACAGGCCGGCCGCTCCCGTCTCGACCTTGCCCGCGAAGCGGCGCAGGAAGTCCGGTGCCCCGGACGCGGTGACCGTCACGTCGTACCAGCGCCGCGTGTTCCTCAGCGGAACGGCGTACGTGACCGTCGCGCCCTTGGCGACGGTGAGGCGCTTGGGCCCGCCCCCGTAGGCGTTGGTGACCGTCAGGGTCGCCGCCGACGCCCCGGCGTTGGTGAGGGTGAGGTCCAGGTTTCCGGTGGTGGCGTTGTGGCGCGCGGTGACCTCGGGGCCGGGGGTGGTGCCGGGGTTGCGGAAGCCGCGCAGGAAGCCGTTGGGGCCGTGCACGGTCAGCTCGGTGACCCCGGACGAGTACCGCGTGTTCCAGGTGTCCGCGATCGACTTGCCGGCCTCGGCGGTGTAGGTCCAGGGGGCATCGGTGCGGTTGCCGGAGGTGACGTGGAACTGCGCGCCCAGCTCCGGGCCGCCGCCGAAGGTCAGCCGGAACTTCCCCTCCCCGGTCAGCGCGGCGCCGTCCACGTACGGGGCGTACTTCAGCGCCCGCGTGGGGCGCAGGCCCTTCTCCTGGCGCGGTACGGCTCCCTCGGCGGGCGGGGCGGGCCGGAAGTCGGGGTGGCGGTCGCGGTCCTGCGGGAACCAGGCCCCGGTGTCGGGCAGCCGGACGGAGGCGGTGTCCTTGCGCGCGAAGTCGAAGGCGGAGGTGAGGTCTCCGCACACGGCGCGGCGCCACGGCGAGATGTTGGGCTCCCGCACCCCGAAGCGCTGCTCCATGAAGCGGATGACCGAGGTGTGGTCGAAGGTCTCGGAGCAGGAGTACCCGCCGGTGCTCCAGGGGGAGACGACGAGCATCGGGACGCGCGGGCCGAGGCCGTACGGTCCGGCGACGTACCCGGGCTTGCCGGGGAAGACGTCCAGGGCGGTGGGCGTGGTGGACAGGCCCTGGGAGGCGTCGGCGGGGGCGTACGGGGGCACGACGTGGTCGAAGAAGCCGTCGTTCTCGTCGTAGGTGATGAAGAGCGCGGTACGGGCCCACACGTCGGGGTTGGAGGTGAGGGCGTCCAGCACCTGCGCGATGTACCAGGCGCCGTAGTTGGAGGGCCAGTTGGCGTGCTCGCTGAAGGCCTCGGGGGAGGCGATCCACGAGATCTGCGGCAGCGTGCCGGCGGCGACGTCGGCGCGCAGCCGGTCGAAGTACCCCTCGCCCGCCTTGGCGTCGGTGCCCGTCCGGGCCTTCTCGTACAGCGGCTCTCCGGGCTTGGCGCCCCGGAAGCTGTTGAAGTACAGGAGGGAGTTGTCGCCGTAGTTGCCGCGGTAGGCGTCGTTGATCCAGCCCCAGGAGCCGGCCGCGTCGAGGCCGTCGCCGATGTCCTGGTAGACCTTCCAGGAGATCCCGGCCGCCTCCAGGCGCTCGGGGTAGGTGGTCCAGCCGTAGCCCGCCTCGGCGTTGTTGAGGACCGGGCCGCCGCCCGTGCCGTCGTTGCCGGTGTGGCCCGACCAGAGGTAATAGCGGTTGGGGTCGGTGGAGCCGATGAACGAGCAGTGGTACGCGTCGCAGATGGTGAAGGCGTCCGCGAGGGCGTAGTGGAAGGGGATGTCCTCGCGCGTCAGGTGGGCCATGGTCGTGGGCGTCTTGGCGGGAACCCAGTTGTCGTACCGGCCCTTGTTGAAGGCGCTCTGGCCGCCCGCCCAGTCGTGGTTGAGGCCCTGGAGGAACTCCATGCCGAGGTGGTCGGACGAGGGCCGGAAGGGCAGTGTCTCCTTCGTACCGTCGGACTGGTGCCAGACGGACTTGCCGCTGGGCAGGGTCACCGGGCGCGGGTCGCCGAAGCCGCGGACGCCGCGCAGCGCGCCGAAGTAGTGGTCGAAGGAACGATTCTCCTGCATGAGGACCACGATGTGCTCGACATCGGCGAGGGTGCCGGTGCTCCCCTGTGCGGGGATGGCGGCGGCCCGCGCGATGCTCTCGTCGAGCATGGTCAGGGCGGCGGCGCCGCCCGCGAGCTGCAGGAAACGGCGGCGGTTGAGTTCTGCCATGGCGGTACGACCTCTGTGGTTGAGGGTGGTTGAGCGCCCCCAGCACAGCGTGGCCGGGGTACCGGACAGGGAGCCTGACGTGACGGCAGCGGATACACCAGGCGAACGGCAGCCGGATTCCGGCGGAGTTCGGCCAGACGGCGACCGGGAGGGGCGCGAACCGGCCCCGTCGGAGGACGGCCTGTCGCGGGGAGCCCGCGCTCCCCTACAGTGCGTGATGCCCGCACCCGGCACGTGACGCCGCACACCCGCCGAACAGGAGCCCACCGTGGCCACCGAAGCCAGCCCCGGCCGCCTCCCCGTCCCGTCCCCGGCGGACCGCCCGGTCCCCGGCCTCGACCCCGCCCTCGTCGCCGAGTGGAGGGCCGGGGGAGGGGAACCGATCGACCTCTTCACCCGGGCGCGCGAACGGCTCGGCGGCATCGCGGCGTTGGACCTCGGCACCGGTTCCGGGCCGACGGTCCTCGTCACCGAGCCACAGGCCGTCCAGCACGTGCTCGCGCTCCGTCCGGACCGGTACGTCAAACGCTCGCACCGGGCCCGGCTGCTGATCGGCGACGGGGTCCTGGCCGCCACCGGTGAGGCGTGGCAGCGGCAACGGCGGCTGCTGCAGTCCCAGTTCACCGGCCGGGGGATGCGCCGCTACGAACGGCGGATCACCGGAGCCGCCCGGACCGCCGCGGCGCGCTGGGCCGGGTACGCCCGTACCGGTCGGGTCTTCGACGTCGGCGACGAGATGCGCCGCTTCGCCCTGGACACCATCTGGCGGTCCCTGACCGGGCATCCCCTCGACCCCGTGACCGAGCGCGAACTGGGCGCCGTGGCGCACGTGGTGGCCGAGCTGCCCACCCTGCCGGCCGACGGGGGCGCCGCCCGGGGGGCCGTCGCGGCCGAGCTGGCCCGGATCGACGCCGTGGCGGGCCGCGCCATCGAGGCCGCCCGCGACGGCACGGCCGGACCCGACGGCCCGGGCCTGCTGCACGTGCTGCTCGACGCGGCGGGAACGAGCCCCGAGTACACCGACCGGCTGGTCCGCGACGAGCTGGTCACCCTCCTGGTCGCCGGTCACGAGACCACCGCCACCACCCTGACGTGGCTCCACCTCCTGCTGGACCGGAACCCGCGGGCGCGGGAACGGGCCCTGGCCGCGGGCGCCGAAGGCTCGCCCGAGCGGCGGCAGGCGGTGCAGGCCCTGGTACACGAGACCCTACGCCTCTACCCGTCCGCCTGGATGCTGCCGCGCAGCGCTGCGCGCGACGACGTCCTCTGCGGGTACCGGATCGCGGCCGGCACCGACGTCCTGGTCTGCCCCTACCTCACGCACCGCGACCCGGGGGTGTGGGAGGATCCCGGGCGGTTCGACCCGGCGCGCTTCACCGTCCCCGGCCGGCGCCCCGCCCACCCGGGAAGCTACCTCCCGTTCGGCATGGGACCGCGGGCCTGCCTGGGCCTGCGGTTCGCCCTCCTGGAGTCGACCGTCCTCCTGGAGCACCTGCTGCCCGCCCCCGCGCCGCGCTTCCGCTCCGTCCCGGAGGGCGCCGCGTACAGCATCACGGTCCGGCCCGACGGCCCCACGCCCGCGACGCTGGGCTGACGCCGGGGGCGGCGGCCCTTGCGGCGCACGGTTCCGGTTCGGGCGGTGCGGGGTCCCCGTCCGGCCGTACGGTTCCGATGGGGTCCCCGTCCGGCCGTACGGTTCCGGTCCGGGCCCGCTCGCGCCCGCCCTGGCGGCGTACCGGCCCGAGCGGGTGCGAGCGGGCCCGGCCGCCGGTCAGTGGAAGAGCATGGAGGCGCCCCCGGCCGCCGTGGTGACGGAGCCCGGGCACAGGAAGCTGCCCGAGGTCTTGGTGGCGGTGAAGGCCCTGTTGACGTACTTCCTGGTCGTCCCGTCGCGGTCCCACACGATGTTGGTGGCCTTGTAGCGGCAGGAGACGAAGCTCTGCTGCCCGGTGATGTCGATCAGGTCGGTCCGGGCGGTCGCGGCGGTGTCGTCGAAGGTGAAGGCCGGGTTGTTGTTGAGGGAGGCGGTGATGCCCCCGTCGCAGGTGAGGTTGCCGCCGGGCTTGTTGATGCTGGTGCGGTCGACGGTGAGGGCGGCGGGGGGATTGGCGCCGGTCCGTGCGTTGGTCCAGCCGCAGGTGTTGCCCGCGACGACGATGACGCCGTCGACCTTCTGGTCGGCGGTGGGTGACGCGGTGGCGGTCGTGACGCCGGCGACGGTGGCCGCGAGCGCCAGTGCGGCGACGCCGAGCTTCGTCCGGTGGGGCTGCGTGAGGTGCAGCATGTCGCTCCTCCTTGACACGTCCTTGTGGGGGTGTGGTGCGAGGCCGGTGCGGAGTGCGTCACGGAATGTCCCACAGGGGTCGTGAGATGTCATGCACGCATCATGGATTGGCCGGATCGTGCTGCGCCGCGGGGCGCGCGGGGAGGGGTGCGGCGTACTCGGGTGTACTACCGGGGGAGTACACCGAAGACGCTACGCCGGGGTGACGCCGGTGACGCGGGCCCACGTCTAGCGTGGCGGTCATGGAACAGCAGCGCGAACGCCACGGTCCGCCGTGGCGACGATGGGCGGAAGGAGCCGGGCGGGGCCCGGGCCGGCGCTCCGCGCTGCTCGTCGCCGTCCTGGCACAGGTCGGGTCCGGATGGGCGGCGCAGGCGCAGAGCGGTCGCATGCCGCTCGACGGGTGGGCCCGGATCCTGCTCCTGCTCGGGCCGGCCCTGCTGGTCGTGCGCCACCGCCACCCGGTGGCCGTGGTCTGCGGGGTGAGTGCCGTCACCCTGGTCTACCTCGGAGCCGGGTACCCCTACGGCCCCGTCTTCGTCAGCCTGGCCGTGGCCTGTTTCGCCGCCGTCGTCTCCGGTCACCGCAGGGCCGCCTGGGGGGCCGTGGCACTGCTGTGGACCGGCCACCTGCTCATCGGGCACTGGCTCTACCGGTGGCTGCCACCCGCCGGGGACGGCCCGGCGCCCTGGACGCAGGAGCTGGGCATCACCGCCTGGATCCTCGCCGTGCTCGCCGTCTTCGAACTGGTCCGCGTCCGCCGCGAGCAGTGGTCCCGGGAGCGGCTCGAACGGGCGGCGGCCGCCCGCCGCCGGGCCGACGAGGAGCGGCTGCGCATCGCCCGCGAACTCCACGACGTCCTCGCCCACAGCATCTCCGTGATCAACGTCCAGGCGGGGGTCGGCCTGGCCCTGCTCGACACCGACCCCGAGCAGGCGCGCACCGCGCTCACCACGATCAGGGCGGCCAGCAAGGAGGCGCTCGGCGAGGTCCGCCTGGTCCTCGACACCCTCCGGGCCCCCGGCGCCGCGCCGCGCGCGCCCGCCCCGGGCCTGGACCGCCTCCCCGAACTCCTCGACCAGGCCGCGGCCGCCGGCCTGACCGTCACCGCCGCCGCCGAGGGACGGCCCCAGACCCTGCCGCCCGGCGCGGACCTCGCCGCCTTCCGCATCCTCCAGGAGGCCCTGACCAACGTGGTGCGGCACTCCGGCTCGCGCACCGCCCGCATCCGGCTCGCCTGGCGGACGGACGGCCTCGAACTACGGGTGGACGACGACGGCCCGGCCACCGGGAATCCCGCGGGCGGCAGCGGCAACGGCCTCGCCGGAATGCGTGAGCGGGCCGCCGCCCTGGGTGGCACCATCGAGGCCGGTCCCCGCCCGGACGGCGGCTTCCGGGTGATCGCGAGACTCCCGCCGACGGCCGCCCCGCATCAGGAGGAACCGTGATCAGCGTCCTGCTCGCAGACGACCAGCTGCTCGTCCGGGCAGGGTTCCGGGCCCTGCTCGACGCCCAGAGCGACATCGAGGTCGTGGGCGAGGCATCGGACGGCGAGGAAGCGGTGCGGCTCGTCCGGGCCCTGCGCCCCGACGTGGTCCTCATGGACATCCGGATGCCGGGCCTCGACGGACTCGCCGCGACCCGGTCGATCACCGGGGACGGGACCCTGTCGGCCGTGCGGGTGGTCATGCTGACCACCTTCGAACTCGATGAGTACGTCTTCGAAGCCATCCGCTCCGGCGCCTCCGGCTTCCTCGTCAAGGACACCGAACCGGAGGAACTGCTGCGCGCGGTCAGGGCGGTGACGGACGGCGACGCCCTGCTGTCCCCCGGCGTCACGCGCCGTCTGATCGCGGAGTTCGCGGCCCGCTCCAGACAGCCCGCCTGCGCGGCGGGCCTGGAGCGGCTCACCGAGCGGGAGCGCGAGGTGATGGCCCTGGTCGGCATGGGGTTGTCCAACGAGGAGATCGCCCGCCGGCTGGTCGTCAGCCCGCTCACCGCGAAGACGCACGTCAGCCGGACCATGGTCAAGCTCGGCGCCCGGGACCGCGCCCAACTCGTCGTCCTGGCCTACGAATCCGGGCTGGTCCGGCCCGGCTGGCTCGGCTGAGGCCCACCGCCCACCGCCCACGGCCCACCCCGCCGGCGCCGGGCGCCGGGGGTACTCCCCGGGAAGTACCCCCGGTGCAGCCCGCCGTACGACGACCCGGGCCCCCTCCCGGAGCGAGGCTCGGAAGCGAGACGAGAACCACCCGCTTCCGAGGAGCCGAACCGACATGGACACCACCCTGACCACCCTCGCCCACGACGGGCCCGCCCCCTGGCTGCTGCTCTTCCCCCTGGTGTGGGCGGCGGTCGTGATCACGGTCGTCACCGTGCTGCGCCGCACCGTGTGGCGCGGCGGCCGACGCGGACCGTGGCAGAACCGGGGCGCCGCGTACGGCGAGCACTCCCCGATCGCGGTCCTGGGGCGGCGCTTCGCCTCCGGCGAGATCGACGAGGACGAGTACTGGCGCCGGCTGTCCGTCCTCGACGAGCAGTTCGGCCGCTCCCTCCGGGACGGCGCCGCATGAGCCCCGCCGCCGGCGCCTGGGTGCGGAGCGGGTGGGGACGGTGCCCGCTGCGCCGCGAAGGTCACCCGGGAGCGGCCGGAGGCGGGACTCCGGACGGCGTGAGGCTCCGCGCCGCCCCGTCCGGCGGCGGTCCGCGTGGCAGGCTGGAGGCATGTGCGGCCGATACGTCTCCACCCGCAGCCCCGAGGACCTGACCGGCCTGTTCGGGGCCGCCGCGCCGGGCCCCGACGCGGTGGTCCCGCCCAGCTGGAACGTCGCCCCGACCGATCCCGTGTGGGCGGTACTGGAGCGCGCCGACCGCGAGACCGGGCTCCTGGAACGCCGGCTGCGGCCGCTGCGCTGGGGGCTGGTGCCGTCCTGGTCCAAGGACCCGGGGGGCGCGGCGCGGATGATCAACGCCCGCGTCGAGACGGTCGCCGAGAAGCCGGCCTACCGCCGCGCCTACGCCAAACGCCGCTGCCTGCTGCCCGCCGACGGCTTCTACGAGTGGCAGGCCGTCCCGGCGACCGCCACCGCCAAGGCGTACAAGCAGCCCTACTTCATCAGCCCGCAGGACGGCACGGTGATGGCGATGGCCGGCCTGTACGAGTTCTGGCGGGACCCCGCCGTCACGGACGGGGACGACCCTGCCGCCTGGTGGGCGACCTGCACCGTGATCACCACCGAGGCCACCGACGCCGCCGGCCGGGTCCACCCCCGGATGCCGCTGGCCCTCGCCCCCGCCGACTACGACGCCTGGCTGGACCCCGCGCACCAGGACCCGCACGCCCTGCGCACCCTCCTCGCCACCCCCGCCGAAGGCCGCCTGGAGGTCCGCGCGGTCGGCACGGCGGTCAACAGCGTCCGCAACAACGGCCCCGAGCTCCTGGATGACCCGGTGGTCACCCGGACCCGCTGACCCCGGACGCCTCCTGGGCGCGGGCGGAGGCGTCCGTCTGGGCCAGCCTGCGCAGCGCCGCGAACATCCTGTCCCCCAGGACCATGGCCACGGCCACCGATTCGACGAGGTCCTCGCGGGAGGTCTTGCCGGACAGGGACGCGAGATCCGCGCCCGCCACCCGCACCGCCGCCTCCGCGTAGGTGTCGAGCACCCCGGCGAAGTCGGCGTGCCCGGCCCGCGCCAGGGCCGCAAGGGCCGCGGCGAGGGCCTCGCCGGCCGGGCCGCCCGGGGCCGCCCGCCAGCCGCGCGCCTCGATGAGCCGGGCCACCCGCTCCCGTGCGAGGACGGTCTCGGCGTCCGCCTCCCCTCCGTGCTCCGGCACCAGCCGGTCGGTCACCGCCCCGAGGAGTTTGTGGACGGGCCGCTCCGTGTCGTCGACAGCCGCCAGTACTTCGCGGATGGCGGCCAGGGAGAGCCCGCCGACCTCCAGGAGGCCGCGGACCAGCCGCAGCCTGCGCTCGTGGGCATCCCCGTAGCGCGCCTGGTTGGGACTGCTGAGCTCACCGGCCGGGAGCAGCCCTTCCCGTACGTAGTACTTGATCGTCGGTACCGGTACCCCGGTCCGTGCGCTCAGCTCGCCGATCCGCATCCTCGCGCCGTCCCTCCGTCGTGAGCCCCTTGCCGCCGTCCCCCGAATCATAGATAGTGGCGCTACCGGATAGCGGTAAGTGCCGCTATCCATTCTCACTCGGGGTTTCCATGACGTTCTCTTCCTTAAGGACCTGGCACCGCCCGCTGGTGCTCTTCGCGGGTCTGATGGCCGTCTGGGCGGCCGGTTCCACGGTGGGGCTGCTCGTCGACGACCGGGTCCTGTTGGGCGCCCCGATCTGGGCCAAGCCCCTCAAGTTCGCGCTCTCCTTCGTCGCCTACGCCCTGAGCCTGGCCTGGATGATCTCCCTGCTGGAGCAGGCCCGGCCCCGGCTGCGGCGACCGGCCCGCGGGGCGGGCACAGTGGTGGCGGCCGCGAGCGCCGTGGAGATGGTGCTGATCACCTGGCAGGTGGTGCGCGGCCGCCAGAGCCACTTCAACCGGGCCACGCCCTTCGACGCGCGCCTGTACGACACGATGGCCGGGACCGTCGTGGTGCTGTGGACGGCGACCCTGGTGATCGCGGTGCTGCTGTTCCGGGCGCCCCTCGCCGACCGCGCCGTCGCCTGGGCGATCCGGATCGCCGCGCTCCTCGCCCTGGCCGGGGCCGCGGTGGGCTTCCTGATGACCCGGGCCACTCCCGGACAGCTGGCCGCCGCCCGGGACGGGGTGGCCCCCGTGACCGGTGCGCACGCGGTGGGCGTACCCGACGGCGGGCCGGGAATGCCGCTCACCGGATGGTCCACCACCGGTGGCGACCTGCGCGTCCCGCACTTCTTCGGGATGCACGCCCTCCAGCTGCTGCCGCTGTTCGTCCTGGTGCTGGCGGCCCTCGCCGCCCGGTACGCGCGGCTGCGCGACGAACGCGTACGGCTGCGGCTGACGCTGGTGGCCGGCGCCACCTGCGCGGCGGTGCTGGCGCTGCTCGTCCGGCAGGCGCAGAGGGGCGTACCGCCGGCCTCCCCGGACGGGCCCACGCTGCTCGCCGGCGCGCTGATCGCGGCGGCCGCCGCCCTCGGGGCGACGCTCGCCCTGCGGCTGCGCGAGCCCGCCACGAAGGCGCGTCCGGTGCCGGCGGAGAGGGTCTGGCCAGGGCCTTGCCAGGGCTCGTCCGGCGGATCACKGGCCGAGCCAGGGCCAGGCCGAGGCGAGGGCCGGTCAGTGCCCTCATCGTATTGACCGCCCCCGGCGGGCAGTGCTGGAGTCGGCGCATGGACAGCATCCCCGCCAACCGGCGGCTCTGGAACCAGATCAGCAGCGCCTACCAGCACGAACACGACCCGCAAATCGGCGCCACGCCCCGGCTGTGGGGCATGTACTCCGTCCCCGACGCGCACCTGAACGCCCTGGGCGACGTCACCGGCAAGCGCGTCCTCGAACTCGGCTGCGGCGCCGGCCAGTGGTCCAGGGCGCTCGCCGCCGAGGGCGCCACCGTGGTCGGGTTCGACCTGTCCGAAGCCCAACTCGCCGCAGCGGCCCGCGCGATGGGAGCGGCCCGCTACCCGCTGGTGCAAGGCGCCGCCGAACAACTCCCCTTCGCCGACGACAGCTTCGACCTGGTGTTCTGTGACTTCGGTGGGCTCAGCTGGGCGCCCCCGCACCTGGCCGTCCCGCAGGCCGCACGCGTCTTGGGCCGAGGCGGGCGCCTGGTGTTCAACGTTGCCAGCCCATGGTTCGAAGCGTGCTACGACGAAGCCGCCGGCCGCGTGACCACGACGCTGCAGCAGGACTACTTCGGGCTGGACACCATCGCCGAAGGCGACGGAGCGACCAGCTATCAGCTCACCTACGGCGGCTGGGTCAAGGTCCTGCGCGGCGCGGGTCTCATCATCGACGACCTCATCGAGCCGCGGCCCGACCTCGGAACACGCAACGGCTACAACGAAACCGACCCACCCGACTGGGCACACCGCTGGCCGGCGGAACTGCTCTGGGTCACCCACAAACCGTAAGTTCCGCCGCGCCGAGACGTGAAGGCATCCCCTCGCGGGGCAGTCCTGGCCGTGGCCGGGCATTGCGGACGTCGCGACCCACCGGATGCTGCGCGGCGCGACCGGCAGCTCGTACGATCATGATCGAAAGCCGGCGCCCGCGCCGGCGCCGCGCACCGAGGAGAGTCACCCGCATGTGGTCCTGTGAACGCGTCGTCGGATCCGCCCTCGACGTCGAGGAGGTCATCGGCCTCTACCGGGCGTCGACGCTCGCCGAGCGCCGCCCGGTCGACGACGTGGAACGCTTCGCGCGGATGCTGGCCGGCGCCAACCTGGTCGTCACGGCCCGCACCGACGAGGGACGCCTCATCGGCATCGCCCGGTCGGTCACCGATGGCGCGTACGCGACCTACCTCAGCGACCTCGCCGTCGACGCCGCCTACCAGTCCAAGGGCGTCGGGCGCGCGTTGATCCGGGTCACCGGCGAGGCCGCCCCGCAGGCCACGATCATCCTGCTCGCCGCCCCGGCGGCCGTCGACTACTACCCCCGGGTCGGGTTCACCGCGCACCACTCCGCCTGGACCCTCGACGGCCCCGAGGAGTGAGCCCGGCGCCCCCGCGGCGCTCACCCGCGGCACAGGACGGGCACCCGCTGGACGGCGTTGTTGCCGAAGCCCCCGCGGTTCCACGCCTGTCCGAGCGGCTGGGTGCGGCCCGCGGCGTCCGTCGCCCGCGCCATCAGGACGTACCGGCCCGGCTCGGCCCTCCACACGCCGTGCCAGGCCTGCCACGCCCCGCGGGGCCGGCCGTCCCGCGCACCCGGCTCCACCGCGGCGTCCGCCCACGTCCGGCCCCCGTCGCAGCTCAGCTCGACCCGGGTGACCGGCCCGTGGCCCGACCAGGCGCGCCCTTCCAGCGGTACGGGCCCCGCGCGCACGACGCGCAGGCGGGACATGAAGTCGGGGAACCCCGGCGGCACCATCAGGGCGCGCGGCGCGATCAGCGTCACCGGCTCCCCGGGGTCCTCGGGGTCGCGCCGGTAGCGGTAGGCCACCGCCTGCTGGAACCCCTCGAAGGGCACGTCGGACAGCGTGATCTCCCGCAGCCACTTCACGTGCGCCATCCCGTACCAGCCCGGCACCACCAGCCGCAGCGGAAACCCGTGCTGCGGCGGCAGCGGCTCGCCGTTCATCGCGTAGGCGAGCAGCACCTCGGGCTCCGTGCCGGCCGCGACGGTCACCGGCAGGCTGCGCGCGTAGTCCTGCTCGACCCCGCGCTCCACGCCGTGGTCGGCCCCCGTGAACACCACCTCGACGGCCTCCGGCCCCACCCCGGCCTCGGCGAGCACCGTCCGCAACGGCACCCCGGTCCAGTCGGCCGTGCCCACCCCCTCGACCAGCCAGGGCTGGCTGACGGGCCGGGGCAGCAGACGTGCCCGGCCGTTGCCCGCGCACTCCATCGTCACCCGGCGCGTGACCGCCGGCAGCGCGCGCAGGGCCGCCAGGTCCAGCGCCAGCGGCCGGCGGACCCGGCCGCCGACCGTCAGCCGCCAGGTTCCGGGGTCAGCGGCCGGGATGTCGTAGTGCACCAGTACGTAGTGCAGGCCGGCCGGCGTGACCTCGTAGCGCAGGGCCTCCAGGGGCAGCCCGTGGTTGCGGGCGGCGAGCGCCAGCTCCTCCGCCCCTATGTCCTCGTCCTCGGCCGCCAGCCGCCCCGGGACGCTGATCCCGCTCAGGGCCGTGTCCATACCCCCATGGTCGCGCGCACCACCGGCCCCGGCACCCCCGGCGCGCGGCTGCACGCGGCGCCGGCCGAGGTCGACGCCCGCCACGGGATGACGGGGGCGCCGCACGGCGAACTCGCCTCTTCCTACGGTCGGGCACCGGGCGACCGGGCCGGGACGCCGGGCCGGCCGGCGGCCGAGTGCCGTGCCCACGGAGGGTTCACCGACCTGTGCGAGGTCCGTTTCCGCGAGGACCGGTACTACGACACCGACCGCTGCCTGGGCTACCCGGCGTCCCTCTCCCGCTACCGGGTCCTGGCCCCGGACCACCGCGAGCGGGTCCTGGCCGACACCGCCGGGTGCTGGACGCGCACGGCGGGGGCATCGCCATGGACCACTCAAGCGACCTGTTGCTCGCCCGTACGGCCCGGACGGCGGGCACCTCCCGGACGGCCCGCGCCTCCCGGACGGCGCCGCCGGCCCGGCACGCCGTGTCGTAGCCCGGCGGCGCGGCCCCGATGGGCCGATAGTGGGGCTGTGAACGACAGGTCGCACAAGAGGGGACAGGCGGGCGGGACCGGGGACCCCGCGTGGTCCGGACGGGCGGGG
Organism: Streptomyces sp. M-16; assembly: GCF_052114405.1. Lineage (NCBI taxonomy): Bacteria > Bacillati > Actinomycetota > Actinomycetes > Kitasatosporales > Streptomycetaceae > Streptomyces > Streptomyces sp. M-16. The sequence continues at coordinate 51,823 of NZ_JBFRER010000001.1, forward strand.
GCGGAGGCCTTCGCGGCGGTGGAGGCGGCCACGGACTGGCTGCTCGGCTACCCGTTCGTCTTCCGGGCCCTCGCCCGCAGGATCCGCGGCGGTGACGTCCTCGTGGACTACGGATGCGGGCCGGGCACGGTCGCCGACCGCGCGGCCCGGGTGCTGGGAGCCCGGGTGGTGGGAGTGGACACCTCGCCCGAGATGCTGGCGCTGGCCCGGGCCGCGGACACCGCCGTGGCGGAGTTCCACCTGGTCGAGGACGGGCGGGCGGCCGGCCTGGCGGACGGCTGCGCGGACGCGGTGATGTGCAACCACGTGATCGCGTCGCTGCCCGACGAACAGGCCGTCCTCGGCGTCTTCACYGAGATCCGCCGCCTGCTGCGCCCCGGCGCCCCCTGCGTCCTGCTGGCCACCGATCCCGCCTGCACCGGCCGGGAGTACGCCTCCCTGCGGATCGGTGAGCCGGGCGAGGTGTACGGACCGGGCGACGAGCTGACCGTACGGCTGCGACGCACGGACGGGACCTGGCAGGAGGTCCGCAATCACGCCTGGCCCCCCGGGATCTATCCGGAGCTGCTGGAGGGCGCGGGCTTCCGGGAGGTCGTCCAGCAGCACCCCACGGTGGAGGAGGCGCAGTCCCTCGCCGACCCGGAACTCCTGCGCTCCCGTCACTGGACGGCGGAGCGCGAGCGGCCGCCCCTGGTGGTCACCACGGCGCTGGCGGTCTGACCAGCGGAAACCCGCCGGTATCGAACACCCATTTGTCTGCCCATAGTTCGACTTCTGTGGTGTTCCATCGAAAGTCGGACAATCAGCCGGATCGTGTGGGAGTCTGCTGCTCACGCGAGGCGAGAGCGCGCGCATCCGTCACCGGGGAGGTCTCATGCGTGGATCACTGCTGCGTAAATCCCGTGCCGTGCTGGTGGGTTCGGCCATGGCCCTGGGGGTGGTCGGGCTGACGGCCGCTCCGGCCAGTGCCTGGTCGGGCGGGAACGTCTGGGTCAACTTCGGCGACTGGAACTGCCCGGGGGGAGGGTCCGTGATCGGCGTCTACTGGGCGGTGGACGCCTATTCCAGCGGTCCGGCCGGCGGTGACTGGGGCGACAACGTCATCTACCCGCGCGTGCGGGTGGGTTCGGGGTCCTACAACACCCTGAGCTACCAGACGGTGTGCAAGAAATGGGGCTGGTACCAGTTCCGCGGCGTGGTCGGCTCGCGGACCCTGACCCCGTACAAGTCGGGCCTGAGCTACACCTACTGACCCGCRCCGCCTCCGCGTTCAGCGACTCGGGATCCTGCGCGAGACGCGGTCGCCCGGCCGGCCTTCACCGCGCACCCGCTTCCCGGTGGGCGGGCGCGGCCAGCCCCGCAGCGTATGACGGGTGGCGGGGGCCCCTGCCCGGTCAGCTCGCGGGGATGTGCGCGGGCCGGGGCGCGATCCCCGGGTAGGCCTCCCCGAGCACGGTGTCGAACAGCGTCGTGACGTCGTCCGCCGTCATCCCCTGCTCCCGCGCCTCCCGCATCCACTCCCCGAGCCGGCTCCGCAACGGGGACTCCGGTGCGGTCTGCGGGGTGGCCAGTGAGCGGGTGATGAAGGTGCCCGAGCCCTGCCGCACCTCGACCAGCTCCAGCCGTTCCAGTTCGCGGTAGGCCTTGAGGGTGGTGTTCGGGTTCACCTTGGTGGTGGCGGCGACCTGCGCCGCCGTGGGCAGCTTGTCCCCCTCGGCCAGGGCGCCCATGCGGAGCGCCTGCTCCACCTGGTGGACGATCTGGAGGTAGGCGGGCATGCCGCTGCGGCGTTCGATGCGAAACACGACCACGGTGCCCGCCTCCTTGATCTTTCGTGGGTTCTTCCAGCCTAGGGCTTCGACACCGCCGCGGTGGCCCGCGGCGGTCCCCGGCCCGCGGCGGCCTACAGGGCGCGGCGCCGGGCCCGCCACAGGAGCGCGCCGACGAGCGCGGCGGCGAGTGCGACGAACCCCGCCGCGGCGGCCCACTGCATGCCCGCCATCTGGTCCTTGGTGTAGTGGTCCGCGACCCGGTCGACGATGCCGAGAGCGCTCCGGCAGTTCTCCGGCGCACTGTCGTGCGCGCAGGTGCCCCAGCCGTAGAGCTTCCCGGACGCGGTCGCGAACCACTCGTCCACCACGACCACGTGGTCGAGCAGGGCGGGCCGTTCGGCGGTGAGCGGGTAGGTGAGCCGCCTGGGGGAGTCGAGCCGGGTCCGGAAGATCCCCGCCGCGATGATCGCGACGCCCGAGACCAGGAAGGTGGCGGCCATGGACGCCACGGTGCGGCGCAGCAGCGCCCCGGCCAGGATCCCGAGGGAGGTGGTGAACAGGGCCGTGGCGACCCCGGTCGGGCCGGTGACCGCGAACACCGGGTGGTTCAGCCAGTCGTTGGCCACGAACGGGCCGGCGGAGCGCCACCACCAGGCGTAGAAGAGCCCCAGGACGCCCGTCGTCGCCGCGGCGAGGGTCAGGGCGAAGCCCACCTTCCACACCAGCCACCGGGTACGGGAGACCGACTGCGTCGTGACGAGCCGCGCGGTGCCGTTCTCCTGATCGGCGGAGATCAGCGGCGCACCGAGGAACACGCCCAGCAGCACGGGCAGGAAGGCCAGTGAACTGCCCACGGAGTTCAGGTCGTTGGTGATCGCGTTGACGACGTTGCCGTCGATCTCCGCCCCCGGCTTCCCGGGCCAGCCGGCGCCGTGCAGGGCGTCCAGCATCGCCCCGTGCTGGTACACGATCCAGGCCGCGCCGAGGACGGTGGCCGCGGCGCACGCAATGAGGGCCGTCCGGTGCTGGCGGGTCATGAGCCAGGCGAGTCCGCGCAGCCTGCGGGTCGGGACGGACGCGGCACGCCTGCCGGAAGCGCCTCGGGTGAGCGTGCTCATGCGGCGGACTCCTCTCGGTGGTCGGGGGCGGCGGTGGGGGAGAGCAGCGCGGGGGCCGCGGGGGAGCGGAGGTAGGCGAGCAGTACCTCCTCCATCCCGGGTTCGGACAGTTGCCACGCCCCCTCCAGCGGTCCCTGACGTCGGACCAGGGCGGTGAAGTGCCTTCCGGAGGTGCGTACTTCGATCACGGTGTGGGCGTTCAGGGCCGCGGGCAGGGCGCCCTCATCGGTCACTCCGGTCACCAGCGTGTGCATCGGCACCAGTTCGTCGGCCTCACCCGCCATGCGGACACGGCCGTCGGCGAGGACGAGGAGGTAGTCGCACATGTCCTCGATCTCGCTGAGCAGGTGCGAGGACATCAGTACGGTCGTGCCGTGCTCGGCGGCCTCGGACAGCAGCAGGGCGCCGATCTCGTCCCGGGCGACGGGGTCCAGGTCGGCCATGGGCTCGTCCAGCAGAAGGAGTTCGGGCCGCTTGCCGAAGGCGAGCGCGAAGGCCACGCGGGTGCGCTGGCCGCCCGACAGGGTCTCGACCCGGGCCCCGAGCGGTACCTGGCCGGACCGGACGATCCGCTCGGCCGCCTGCTGGTCCCAGCCCGGGTTGAGTTCCCGGCCCATCCGCAGGGTCTGTTCCACGGTGAACCGCTTGAACAGCGGCTTGTCCTGCCCGAGATAGGCCCACCGGGCCATGGTGCCGGGTTCGTCGGCCGGTGCGCCGAAGATCCGCAGCTCGCCGGCCGAGGGCTCGGCCAGGCGGGTCGCCAGGTTCAGCAGGGTGCTCTTGCCGGCGCCGTTGGGCCCGACGAGCGCGGCGATGCGACCCGCCGGGACCCGGAAGGAGCAGTCCTTCAGGGCCCAGCGCCGCCCGTACTTCTTACCGAGCCCGCGCGCTTCGAGGGCCCATCGGGCGTCCGCCGCGCCGGAGGTGGTCGTGCCTCGCACAGCTTCCCCCTTTCCTTCAGTCCACTAGATAACTAGTGGAATCATGGACTCAGGGGGGAGCCCTGTCAACACGCGTCGAAGAGGTCAGACGAGAGGCCAGACGAGAGGTCAGAAGGAGAGGCCGGGAGGAGACTGCGGGGCCGGCTCCGCGGCCGCCCCGCCGGACACCTGGTGCAGGCGCAGGGCCAGTTGGAGCTCCAGGCTCCGGTCCGGCGACTGCCAGCCGGGGCCCAGCAGACGGCCGATGCGGTCCAGGCGCTGAACGACCGTGTTCACGTGGACGTGCAGGGCGTCCTTGGCCCTGGCCTGGCTCATGCCCGAGGCGAAGTAGACCCGCAGCGTGTGGACGAGGTCGCTGCCGCGCCGGGCGTCGTACTCCAGCAACGGCCCGAGGACCTCCCGGACGTAGGCCGACAGGTCCGGCCGGTCGCCCAGCAGCACGCCGAGGAAGCCGAGCTCCGCGAGCGCGGCGCCGTCCCCGTCCCGCCCGAGCGCGCGCAGCGTGGACAGGCAGCGCAGGGCCTCGGCGTGCGCGGCGGGCAGCGCCGAGGGACTGCCGTCGGCGCGCGCCGCCCCGACCGTGACCGGGCCGCCCACCGCCCGCCCGAGCGCGGCGGCCAGCGCCGGTGCGTCCGCGGCCTCGGAGTCCGAGGGTGCCAGCAGCACGACGTGGTCGTGGTGCACCCCCGCCAGCCCCCTCCGCTCACGCGCCCGGTGAGCCGCCGCGGCGAGCAGCCGCGGGCGCGGGGCCGCCGCGCTGTGCAGGACGAAGAGGGCGTGCGGACGCCCGAGGTCCACCCCCAGCCGGCGGGCCCGCACCGCCAGGCCCGCCGGATCCGCCGACGGGCTGAGCAGGTCGCCCAGCAGCTCCCCGCGTATCCGGTCCTCGGTCTCCGCCACCGAACGACGCAGGAGCAGCAGCAGCGCCGTGACCGTCGCGGCACGCTCGAACAGGCGCCGTCCGGCGTCGTCGAGACCGGCCCGGCCGGTGAGGGTGACGCTGCCCAGGAGCTCGGGGCCGGCCAGCACGGCGCACACCCAGGTCCCCTCCAGGGGCACCGCCCGCCCGCTGCTGCGCGACGCGACCACGGCCCGGGCGGTCGGCGGCCGCGGGTCCGACCGTACGCGGGCCAGCTCCACGCCGTCCGCGTCGTGGATCAGCGTGCCGCCGTCGAGAAGGGTGCCGATCGCCGCCGCGACCTCGGTGATGTCCCCGCCGCGCAGTACGAGACCGGTCAGCCGGTCGTGCGCCTCCTCGGCCCGCCGCAGCGCGTCGCTGTTCTCCCGGATGGTGCGCGACGCGGCGTTCAGCTCGGTCAGGGCCTGACGCGTCTCCTCCAGCAGCCGGGCGCCGTCGATGGCGATCGCGGCGTGGTCGGCGAGCGAGGACAGCAGGGCCACCTCGCGCGCGGAGAACGCGCGCGGGCTGCGCTCGGCGGCGAACAGCACCCCGATCACCCTCGGGCCCAGCCGCAACGGCACCCCCAGGATCGCCCGCAGGTCCTCCTCGGCGACCGCGCTGTCGATGGGACCGGTGTGCCGGAAGCGGGGGTCGCTCTGGTAGTCCCCGGTCGCGTACGGGCGGGCGGTCTGGGCCACGAGCCCGCCCAGCCCCTCGCCCATCCCCAGCCGCAGTTGCTGGAAGGCGGCCGACACCGAACCGTCGGTGACCCGCATGAAGGTGTCGCCCGCCGCCTCGTCGTTGAGGGAGAGGTAGGTGACGTCGGTGTGCAGCAGCTGCTTGGCCCGGTGCGTGATCGCCCGCAGCACCGCGTCCAGGTCCCGCAGCGCCGCGAGGTCGCCCGCCGTGTCGAACAGGGCGGTCAGCTCCGCCTCGCGCGTGCGGTGCTGCAGCAGCGTCCGGTGCACCTCCAGCGCCACCGCCGTGGCCTCCTCCACGGCCGCCACCTCCGCGGCGCACGCACCGGCGGAGCGGGCGGCCGCGGCCGGCCGCGCGAAGTCCTCCGCCGGCGCGCCCCGGGCCAGCAGCCCGAGCAGGTCGCGCAGGGCGGTCCGTCCGGCGGTGGGGTCCGTCATGCCGGTGAGCTTACGTGCGCGGGCCCGGGCGCCGTCAGCCGCCGAGGCCGGTCCGGACGGGGGCGGACGCGGATCCGGACCCCGGCCCCGGTCCGGACGCGGACTCGGACTCGGACGCGGACTCGGACCGGGTGAGGCTGCGTCCCCTGGTCTCCCGTGCGAAGACCACGGTCACGGTGGTCACGAGCGCCGTCGCGCACACGTAGAGGGAGACCGGGACGGAGGACCCGTAGTCCCTGAGGAGTTCGACGGCGATGATCGGGGCCAGCGCCCCGCCCACGATGGAGGCGAGCTGCGAGCCCATCGAGGCACCCGAGTAGCGGACCCGGGTGTCGAACATCTCCGAGATGAAGGCCGCCTGCGGACCGTACATCGCCCCGTGCAGCAGCAGCCCCGCGGTCACCGCCACGGCGATCACGGGGAACGAGCGCGAGTCCAGCAGGGCGAAGAAGGCGAACGCCCAGCCCGCCATGCCGACCGACCCCACGAGGGTCACCGCCCGCCGGCCGATCCGGTCGGACAGGGCGCCCCAGGCCGGAATGGCGACGAAGTGGACGGCCGAGCCGATCAGTACGGCGTTCAGGGCGTCGGCCTTCGGCAGGTGCAGGTGGGCGGTGACGTAGACCAGGAGGAAGGCGGTGAGGACGTAGTACGAGACGTTCTCGCCGAGCCGGACCCCGATCGCGGTGAGCACTCCGCGCCGGCCGGTGCGCAGCACCTCGACCACCGGCGGCCGCTGCCTCGCCCCCGCGGCCTCCTCGGCCTCGGCCCGGGCCCGCGCCTCCAGGAAGGCGGGCGACTCGGAGACCGACACGCGGATCCACAGACCGATCACCACCAGCACCCCGGACAGCAGGAAGGGGATCCGCCAGCCCCAGGCGAGGAACGCCTCGTCCGACTGGACGGCGGCCAGCAACGCCAGCACCCCGGTGGCGAGCATGTTCCCGCCGGGCGCCCCGGCCTGCGGCCAGGAGGCCCAGAAACCCCGGCTCCGGTCGTCCCCGTGCTCGGCGACCAGCAGCACCGCCCCGCCCCACTCCCCGCCCAGCGCGAACCCCTGCACCAGTCGCAGCACGGTCAGCAGCACGGGCGCCCCGACCCCGACGCTCGCGTGCGTCGGCAGCAGCCCGATCGCGAAGGTAGCCCCGCCCATCATCAACAGGCTGAGCACCAGCAGCCGTTTGCGCCCGATCCGGTCGCCATAGTGCCCGAAGACGATCCCGCCGAGCGGCCTCGCGGCGAAGCCGACGGCGTAGGTGAGGAAGGCCAGCAGCGTGCCCACCAGGGGGTCGCTGGAGGGGAAGAACAGCGTGTTGAACACGAGCGCGGCGGCGGATCCGTAGAGGAAGAAGTCGTACCACTCGACGGTGGTCCCGATGAGGCTCGCGGCGACGATCCTCCGTATGCCTGACGGGCTCGTTCTGCTCGCTGTTGGGGAGACCATGTGCACCACTTCCAGGGGGTCTGCGGGGACGTCGGGTGTGGCCACAACGTAGGAGTCCCCAGGTCAGCGGCATATGTGGCAAACCACCACAATCACAGGGCAGCTTGTGTGCTGCATCGCCACACGACCACCGCTGGCTCATTTCCACCCCCGGAGGAAGTCCCTCCGTATCGTGTCGGATGTGCAGAATTCCGCCCGTTTCAGGGAGTCGGTGCTGACTCCCGTGCTGGTTCGGTGCTGACTAAAAGCCCACGTCATCCCACCTCGTCACCCTTCCCGTGCTGGTTCGGTGCTGACTACGCAGCGTTGAACTCCGGCATTCGGCGCGCATCGGGTCAGCAGCATGCCGCTTGAGGGCTGCCGACAGTGCGCCAGAGGAAGCGCGAGGTAACTCGGGGAGCAGCGCCGGATCGCTGGAAGCGGTGCCGATGTGTGCGGTGCGGTGCGGAGTGTCAGCGCGCGGTGAGACGCCTGAGCGCCGGCATAGGGAGCGTGCACGCACATGGCGATCGATTGGGACCACCTCACTCAGCCTCGGTTCGACCGCATCGTGGAGGCATTGGTGCACCGGCTCTACGCCGTGGACGCCGAAGTGGAGGTGATGAACGGGCGTGGCGGTGACGGTGGTACCGACATCAAGGTGACCGTGGACGGGCGCGTGTGGATCTACCAGCTGAAGTACTTCCCGGACGGTTTCCCCGGCTCGTACCAAGGTCGCAGGGCGGGCATCAAGCGCTCGTTCAGGAAGGCGCTGGAGCACGACCCTGATGACTGGGTGCTGGTCGTTCCCTGTGCGCTGACGCCGTCGGAGCGCGCCTTCGTCACGGATCTGGGCGGCGGCGCCGAGCGACCGCGTATCCGTGTCCTGGACCGGGCCTGGCTGGACGGCAAGCTGGCCCTCCACGCCGACCTGGAGAGCTCGTTCATCCGGGATGATCTGCGCGAAGCGGCACGCGACTACAGGGCGGAACGGGCCTTCCTGGCGGGCGGCACCGACGACATCGGTCAACGGGTCGGTGCGTTGGGCCGGCGGATCGACCGCCTCGATCTGCACTGGTCCATCGACCTCGCCTACCGCAACGGTGCGGTGGTGAAGACCCTGCGGCCGAAGCACCCCGTGCGCAGCGGGTGAGCCCGATCTACTTCACCGTCCGCGGCCACCTGCAGGACGCCGATCCAGGCTTGGCGGCGGCGGTGCGGCGCGTCGTGGGATACGGCACCGCCGAGGAGCTCGTCCTCCCCGCTTCAGCCACCCAGGAGCTCAGCGTGCAGGGCCCCGAGTGGCTGCACGTCGACGGAGAGAACGCCGAGGTACGGATGGCACCGCTGTCACCCGCGCCAGGCGAGGGCCAAAGTGTCGAACTGCTCTTCCTCGACGATTCCGGGGGAGTGCGATCGGTGCACGAGGGGACTGTGCGCGCCCTGGGGAAGGGACAACTCGGCAGCAGCCTCGACCTTGCGTTCACCGGATTCCGGCTCACGATCTGCCACGCCGACGACGCAGGCGCTCCGACGGCGGCGAACTGCGCCGTCGACTTGACGGGCCTGTCCTGTTCCGATGCGCTCCAAGCCCTCGACATCTACGGCCTGGTCATGGAGGGAAGCGCCTTCCGCCTCCGACTCAATGGCCGGGAGCTGGCTTCAGGCACATTCCCTGGTGCAGCTATCACCCGTGACGACATCGAACGGCTCGCCAGGCTCCGGCTGACTGTGGAAGACCTGCACGCGGTCCAGCAGCACGCAAGGCACTACTTCTCCGTCCCCAGGGAGCTGCGGCCGGCCGATCGCGTACTGCTGCGGATCGCCCGACTCCTCATCGAGGGACACTGCGTCGCCAACCCTTTCCTCGCCAGCCTGACCATAGAACTCAACGGTCAGGACTCCCCAGTCCTGCGCGCACTCCTGATGGGCGAAGGCGCCGCCAACAGAGCACTGCTGCCGGCCTTTGCGCTCCCACTCGCCGACCGCGAGCTGCCGCTCGGTCCCGTCCCCACCACCCCCACGTCCGGGCGGCAGACGCTGAACAGGTCCTACGCGCCCTGGCCGCGGGCCAGGCAGAGGGGCACAAGGTCACGCTCCGCCCCGCTGACGGAGAGCCGTACCGGTTCTACCTCGCCCGGCCCGGCGATACCACCGACCTCACCACCCTGACACCCACACCACTGGCGATCCCCGGCCCCAGCTCCCGCACGTCCTGAGCCTGCAGGCCAGCAAATTCTTGGTCTGCTGGTGGTACGGGAGGCACACCCATGCTGACCAGCGGAAACGTCAGTTGATGCGCCCCCTTTGTCTGGGCTGGTCCGGAGCTGGTCCGGATCTTTGCCCGGGCGCTCCTGGCGTGGGGTGGGCCGGGAAGTTCTGGGAATGATTGCTGGGAGGCTTCCGTCGTCCGCCGCGCGGACAACCGCGCGGCGGACCATCGTCTCGTACCAGCCGGAGCCCCCCACTCGCCGATCGACTCGGTGTGGGAGCCGTGCAGGAGAGCAGGCGGAGGGTGGCTTCCGGGCCGAGGTTCTCGTCGACCTGCTGCCAGAGGTCGATCTCCCGGTGGACGGACGTGAGGATCCGCACCCATCCCCGATGCCACGGGCCCGCCGTGGCCGGAACTGCGGCCGCCTAACGTCCTTGCTGCCGACCCAGGTTCACGCGGCCGTCGGTGGGAAAGGGCGGCCACCTGTGGCAGGGCAAGAAGTCGGTCGGCGTGTACGAGCAGCCTGACCCAGTGCTGTGTGACGCCGACTGTCTCGCCACACGTATGGCGCTGAGGTTCCGAACGAACGTCGCGGAGGTTCAAGTACGCGCCGTGTCCGTATTCCTAAGATTCGACGGCAGAAGGGAAACCCGGGCTGTTCCAGGACGGGTACACACCAAGGACGAGAAACGCGTGAAACAAGAGAAGTCCAGCCGGAAGGCCGTCATCGCAGGCACCGGCGCCGGCATGGACATCCCCAACGGGGTGATCGGCAATGGCCGGACCGGGCGCTCCCAGGCCCGTCGGACCAAGGTGATCGTTTGCCGCCGGGCCACCTCGGTGTCCGTCAGCACCAGCAGCGCGCGCGGCCTGCCCGCGGACAGCCCCGCTCCACTGGAGCCCGCTCGCTGCTGATCAGTCGGTTCCACACCTTCTGCGCGCCGAGCTCGGACTTCTCGGCCCCATTAGTTCGTGCAAGCAATCAGCTCTTTGATCGTCGAGGAGCCTTTTCCTGAAACCCGGTGGTCGGACAGTGCTGCCGTGGGAAGCGGAGACATGATGGGCAAGATTCCTTATGACTATGTCGTGGTGGGAGCGGGGACGGCGGGGTGCGTGATTGCCTCCCGGCTTTCGGAACGCCCGGGCGTGCGGGTGTTGTTGCTGGAGGCGGGAGCCCGGGACGCAACCGAGGCGATGGCATCTCCTTGGGGGTTCCTGGGGTTTGACCCGTCATCCCTCTGGCTGGGCGCCTCGACCGTGCAGGCCGGTACAGGCAGGGCCGCTGACGTGCTGCGCGGCAAGGCGCTCGGCGGATCGTCGAGCATCAACGGCCTCTACCACCTGCGGGGGCACCGCTCCGGTTACGACGAATGGCCCGGCCTCGGTGCTCCGGGCTGGGGTTTCGACGATCTGCTGCCTTATTTCCGCCGCAGCGAGAGCACTCGCAGCCGTGATGCCTCCGTGCGGGGCACGGACGGGCCGGTCGCGGTCGCCCCGGTCCCGGAACCCCATCCCCTGGCCACGGCGGGCGTCGACGCCGCAGCGGAGGCTGGGTTCGCACGCGCCGCAGACATCGGCAGCGGGCTGGAGACCGGGTTCGGGTGGAGTGACATGAATCTGCCCGGCGGCGCCCGCCAGAGCGCGGCCGACGCCTACATCCGTCCGTTCCTCGACCGGCCGAACCTGGACGTCGTCACGGACGCGACCGTGCAGCGGCTGCGCACCACCGCGGGCCGCTGCACCGGCGTCGAGTACACCATCGGTGGGGAGCACCTGTCCGTCGAGAGCGCCGAGGTCATATTGACCGCGGGGGCCATCGGTTCCGCGCACCTCCTGATGCTGTCAGGGATCGGCCCGGCCCAACACCTTGAGGAACACGGTATCGACGTCGTCGCCGACCTGCCAGGAGTGGGATCCCATCTGCAGGACCATCCGATGGCGGGCGTGGTGTACGAGGCCGACCAGCCCGTACCGTTCGTTCCTGCCAACCCGCCGGCCGAAATGATGGGCCTGCTGTTCAGCGATCCCGCCGCGGCCCGGCCGGACCTTCAGGTCTACGTCGTCGCCGCACCGCTCCCGTCGGCTTGGGGCCGGCCGCCGGCCAACGGCTACTCCATAGCCTTCTCCGCGATGGCTCCGCACAGCAGCGGCACCGTGCGCCTGGCGGACGCCCATCCCGCCAGTGTTCCCGTCGTCGACCCGGGCTACCTGAGCGACGACCGTGACCTGGAGGTCATGCGCAAGGGCCTGGCAGTGGCACGCCGCATCGGCGAGGCCGACGCGTTCGCCGACTGGCGCAAGCAGGAGGCGGTGCCGGGCTCCGGGACGAGCGGCGAATCTGTGGACGAGTTCATTCGCAAGGCTACCGGCCCCTACTTCCACTTCACCGGTACCTGTCGCATGGGAACCGACGCCGATGCCGTCGTCGACCCTGCGAACCTTCGCGTGCACGGAATAGCCGGACTGCGTGTCGCCGATGCCTCGGTGATGCCGTCCATCCCCTCGGCCAACACCAACGCGACCGTTTACGCCATCGCCGAACGGGCTGCCGAACTGCTCGACTGAGCCTTCTTCCGCGCCCACGGCGCTTCCACAACGCGCTTCATCCCCCCCGTCGTGCGCCGAACGCGGCCCCGACCGGCCTCTTCACCCCCCCTCAAATGGGAGTACCACCATGTCCGAAACGCTTCAGACCACTGACGTCGTCACCTCCGACGCCGACCTGCTCGACCGCACCGCGACCGCCGTGCGCGCCGCCGGTGCGGCGCTGCGCGAGCGTTTCGGCGAGGTGGTCCGTTACGAGACCCGTGAAGAGCTGATGCGTGCGCTCGCCGTCAACGACGACACGGCCCTGGACATCCTGCGCCCCTGCCTCACGAGCCTGCGCCCGGAGGCCGGCTGGGTGGAGGACGAGCTGGACGGCGGGGCGCTGCCGCCCGGCGAGTGGTGGGTCGTGGACCCGGCCGAAGGCAACGTCAACCACCTGCACGCGCTGCCGGAGTGGGCGGTGACCGCGACCCTCGTGCGGGAGAACCAGCCGGTGCTCACCGTGGTCCACCTGCCGTTGACCGGCGAGACCTACACCGCCCTCACCGGCGCCGGCGCCTACCTCGACGGCCGGCCGCTGCGCGTCTCCCAGACCGCGGACCTCGGCCTGAGCATCGTGGCCACCAGCCAGGCCCGGCCGGACGAGGACGAGAGGGTCGTACGGCGCGTCGGCTCCTCGATCACCGCGATGCTCTTCGACGCGCTCGTCGTCCGCACCTCCGTGCCCGCGACCCTGCACCTGACGAACGTGGCCGCCGGCCGCATCGACGCCTTCTGGCAGTTCGCCGGCGCCCGCGCGGACCTGCTGCCCGGGGCGCTGCTCGTCACCGAGGCCGGCGGCCGGATCTCCGACGCCGAAGGCCGCCCCTGGACCCCGCAGAGCGCGAGCTTCCTGGCCGCCGCGCCCGGCGTCCACGCCGAAGCCGTCGCCACGCTCTCCCGCTGACCCCGCACACCACAACCCGCACCCACGCAAGGAACGGAACATCATGACCACGATCGCAGTTCTCGGAAACGGCCGCGTCGGCGGCAACCTGGCGAAAGCCCTCACCCTGGCAGGGCACGAGGTGACCGTCGTGGACCGCGAGCCGGGCGCCGCCGCCGATGCCGCCCGGGCGGCCCGGATCGTCATCAACGCCACCCCGGGCGCCGGCTCCCTGGAACGTCTCGCCGCCCTGCGCGAAGAGCTGCACGGCAAGATCCTCGTGGACGTCTCCAACGCCACCCTCGACGGACCGGACGGACTGCCCGCCGACCTGATCTACCCCGGCTCAAGCCTCGCCGAGCACCTCCAGGCAGCGCTCCCCGAAACGCACGTCGTCAAGACGCTCAACACCATGCTCTTCCCGGTGATGACCGCCCCGGCCACGCTCACCCAGACGCCAACCGCCTTCCTCTCCGGCGAGGAACCGGAGGCCAAGCAGGCCGTCCTTGAACTGCTCATCGACCTCGGCTGGCGCAAGGAATGGATCACCGACCTCGGCGGGATCCAGACCGCTCGCGCCACGGAGGCCGCGATACTGTTCGTACCGCACGTCATCCGGTCCATCGGATTCACCCCCTTCGCGATCTCGATCGCCCGCTGACCGTCGAGCCCCGCAACCTGCAGGTGACCGGAGCCGGCACCGGCACGGATGGGTTCCCGGTGGGACACGACCGCGACAGGATGATCTTGGCCGACACGGCTTGGCAGGCCGATCGGCATGGCCCGCAGGCCGGAAGACGCCCGGATTCGGCTGCGGCTCGGTGAGTGACCTACCCGGGCAACTACGAGGTCGCGCTCACGGTCCGTTCCGTCGACACCGGGGCTGTGCACTACGAACTCGGTGCCTCCGGGGCAGCACCTGCCTGGGCGTGGCCGACGCCATCGGCCCACACGGCGAACTGCGCGCCGGCCACTAACCGTTACCTCCGGCGAAAGGTCCGACCGAGGCGGCGAAGACGTCCCCGGCACGAGCCCATGAGGGAGGGCCGAGCGCGAGTGCGACCCCTGACGATCAGGCTGCGACCTGATCGTCAGGGGTCGCGTCGTTCATCTCGCCGAATCAGAAACATCAGCTCTGCCTCCCGGCCGCTGCAATGCGAGCCGTCTATAGGAAGATTGGCACGGTGTCCACATGGGTCATGGCGGCGTCCTGCGGAACACGACCACCACAGGACGGCGTTGAAGCAATGAAGCCGAGAGGATCGCAGAGGGATGCACGGTACTGGAGCGGAGGTCGACGGCGCGCGCGGGGTGTTCGCAGTGGACTCGACCGCCCCGGATTCCGCACCGCGGGGACTCGACGTTTTCCGGCGCGGGTGGCAGACGCAGGTCGGCGACGATGTCTTCCAACTGCCTGCCTTCAGCCCGGACACGATCGGTGACTTCCGGGTCAAGGGCAAGGTTGCCAAGGTGCATGGCGCGGCGATCGCCGATCTCCACGCCGCGTCGGCAACCCGGACCGCGGACGTCCCGGGCGGCGATCAGGATCTGGTTGCCATGTATGTCGTGCGGAGCGGCGCATGGACTCTGGGCGGCCCGTCCGGCTACGGCGACCAGACCGTGTCGGCCGGGCAGTTCCTCGTCCGGCACCTCGGGCGCCTGACGGCCTTCGAGACGACGGCGCACCTCACGGCGAAGTTCCTCGTCCTGCCCCCCGGCGAGCTCAAACCCCTGCTCGGGAACCGGGTCGTCACCGGGCCGGCGGACTCGGCCGAGGTGCGCTTGCTGACGGCCCTTGCAGACATGATCCACATGACCGTGGCCGACCTCGGCCCGGCCGGTGTGGCAGCTGCCCAAGGTACCCTGATCGAGCTGACCAAGGCGGTGGTGAAGGGCCGGTTCGACGACGTAGAGCCCCGGTTGGCTCCCGCGCTCACCCAGGCAGCCAAGGACCTCGCGGACCGTCGGCTCGCTGATCCCGAACTTTCTCCGGCGATGCTTGCGCGTGAACTCAACGTCTCCGTCCGCACGCTGCACCGGGCATTCGCCGCGGTGGGAGAGCAGGTGAGCACCTACATCCGCCACCGGCGACTGCATGAGGCCCGGCTCGCCCTTGTCTCGCCGTCAGGGCGCCTGAGCATTTCGGAACTCGCCGCACACTGGCAGTTCGCGGACGGCAGTCASTTCACCCGAGCCTTCAAGAAGCACTACGGTCAGACTCCCACCGAGTGCGCCCGCTCGACCGGACCGGTCTCGCTCTCGCCGAACCGGCACCCGCCGGGCCACGGGTCCGCCGCTAGCGCGTGACCAGAGGTACGGCTGCAGTTCAGCGGATGCCGCCGACTCGTGTCCCAAGCAAGGCAGCGGGGCGCTGTGGGCGGCCTGGGCACCGGCTGGAGGCTCGACGACCTGCACCGCACGCGACCCGCCGACAACGAGGGCCGGGATGACTTGCCCGAACCGTCACGGCTTCGCCTGTGACTTCGACGGCTATCGCGTCACGGCTGCCAAGGGCAGCACAGTGCTCCGCACCTCGTCCTGGGACGTCAACGGAGCCCTGCCCACCATCGGCGCCGAGTACGACGGCAGAGGCCTTGAGTATCGCCACCTGGGGCCGCGTCATCAGAGGAAGGGCGCAGTCAGGAACCCCGCCCAGCACGGAGCGGCCTTCGCAGCCGAGACCGCCGCATTCGTCGCCACGGTCACGGGAGCCGACCCTCCACCCCGCTGCCGACCTGCCCCGGCTGGACTCTCGGGGACCTCACGCGGCACGTCGGCAGCGAGCACCGGTGGTTCAGTGAGCTGCTTCGCCGGCGCATCCAGCAGCCGCCGACCAGGTTCGCCCACTCGGCCTTGAGCGATTTCCAACTTCTTGGTCCGTGACTGGTCCGGGGGAAGGTTCCGAAGTGGTCCGGAGGTCACGTATGGCTGCCGTTTGATTACCTTCTGCGCTTGGAGTCAATGTTGCCTGGAGAGGCAATGCCCGCTCCAGGCAACGGATTTCTGTTCTCTAGAAGAACCCAAGCTTCTTGGGTGAGTAACTGACTAAAACGTTTTTGGTCTGCTGGTGGTACAGCAACGGCACCTACGCTGACCAGGGAGAACGGCAGGACGTACGGTTCCGTTGAGGGGTCTGGTCCGGGAATGGTCCGGATCTTGGCGCGCGGTGTTGGGGCGGCGGGGATGGGGTGGGATGGGACGGTGTGGGAGTGGGGAGGGCCAGCCGTGACGCGCAGGAGCAACGTGTAGTCGTCGGGGCGCTCATCGGGCCCATTCCCCTGATTCCGGTTCACGTGTTGGAGTTCCGGACCCTGGCCGCAGACTGGGCCCAACCAGGTCAGACCGCGTCCTGGCGCGTAACGGCGAAGGTGTGTAAGTCTCGGCGGCTGCCTTGGCGCAAGCGAGTGCCGCTGCATGGTCTCCGGGACTTAATCAGCGGCATCGGCGACGGGCTGGCTCCCTCCAAGGGCTCGTGTCAGCGTTTGGGCTACCGCCAAGGCGCCTGGGTCCGCTGGGCCTGTCGTTGTGCGGCGCTGGCGTCTGCGCGGCCATGGACAGAAGGCGGGGGAGCCGCCCGGCTGCGTCGCTGCTCCACCAGCAGTGGGCTTCAGGCGAGAACGCGGCCTTGGGGACGTTGTCGATGGCTTCTTGGTAGACGGCTGGTGAATCGTGCCACTCGGTGTCGGCGACGACGCGCAAGGAATGGCGTGAGAGACCACCGAGGAGCGTGAAGAGCCGGGGTAGGGCCGTCAGGCGGTGTCGGCTGTGGCCTGGCCTTGCGGACACCGCCCGGATATTGAACCCAGAGGAGGTACTGGGCCTGCCAGGGCAGGTCGATCGCCTCACGCCCGTCGTAGGCCACGACCACCGGATCGGCCGTGGAAGCAGCGATGCCGGTCACCATTCCTCGCCCGGTGTTGTGCAGTTGGTCGACGAGCCTGGTCACCCACGGCTCATCCTGCAGGTCGCGCTTCACTGCCCGCTCCAGCGCGTTGTGGGCACGTGCCCATCGGGCTGC
The DNA here is from genome assembly GCF_052114405.1 of Streptomyces sp. M-16. Lineage (NCBI taxonomy): Bacteria > Bacillati > Actinomycetota > Actinomycetes > Kitasatosporales > Streptomycetaceae > Streptomyces > Streptomyces sp. M-16. The sequence continues at coordinate 68,816 of NZ_JBFRER010000001.1, forward strand.
GGTAGGCGAGTGTCGGCTGTGCCGTTCGGCAGGGGAGAGGTCCATGAGGGCGTTCAGCCACCGCTCGCACCACCGGTCGAATCCGTACTGGTAGCCATGGCGGGCCTTGCCTGAGGACGTGTTCTCCTGTTCCTGTGTGTCGAGGGCTTCCTCGCAGATCTCTTCCCAGGTCTTCTGCCAGGGCAGCCGGAACTTCCCGGGACGGCGGCGTCGGAAGTCGGAGTCGAGCAGGGCGGCCGTTGCGATGAGCAGCCCCCCACGTCGCCCAGGCGGCCGTGACGGGCCGCGAGGACATTCCCGGATCCAAGCGGCTCGTCGGCTACGTGGTACCCGGGGCGGACGAGGACCCGGCCGGCTCCCTCAAGGCGTTCCTGCGTAAGCGGCTGCCCGACTACATGGTGCCCGCCGTGTTCGTCACCCTCGACCGGCTTCCGATGTCCGCCAACGGGAAACTGGACCGCCGCGCGCTGCCCGCCGCCGACCACTGCGGAACCGTCGGACGCGCCCCGTCGAGCGCGCCGGAGGAACTCCTGTGCCGGGTGTTCGCCGAGGTCCTGGGCCTGCCGGAAGTCGACGTCGACGACGGCTTCTTCGACCTGGGTGGCCACTCACCGCTGGCCGTCCGCCTCATCGGCCGGATCCGCACCGAGACCGGCGCCGACCTCACCCCCCGGCAGCTGTTCGAGACACCCACCGGCGCCGGAGCGGCCCCCCTCACCCTCGGCGCGGCCACCGCACCCCAGAACCGCGACCGGGACCTGGCGGCCGACCTGCGGATCGACCCGGCCGCCGCCGGGGCTGCCGCACCGGCCGCGCCGCTTCCACCTTCCGGGCCCGCCGCCGTCCTGCTGACCGGCGCGACCGGATTCCACGGCGCCAACTCGGCACCGGTACCGCACTGACCTGCACGGCCGCGGTCGAGGGGCTCGCCGTCCCGGGCCTGGCCGCCGCTCCGAAACCGTACGTCGCCGGCCTCGCGCTCGCCGTCTGCGGAGCGGGCATGGGCGCCGCGATGGTGCCGGCGCCCTCGCTGCGGCAGGCGATCGTCCCCGCCCACCGCATGGGCCGGGTCGCCTCCAGCTCCCGCATGCTCGCCATGTGCGCCGCCCCGTTCGGCGCCTTCGTCGGCGGGTGGCCGGCCACCGCTTACGACGTACGCACCCCGCTCTGCGCCGCCGCCGGCCTCCTCCTCGCCATGACCGCCGTCACGTCGACCATGACCGGCAACCGCCGGGTCGAGGGCGCGCTGCGCGCCGCCGCCCCGGCCCCCGCACCGGCCGGTGATCCGGATCGCCGGGAATCGATGGATCCCGTTCGGGAAGGCGTCTTTTCGTCCTCTTGACGATATGCAGGCCTGCCGATTATCGTCATAATGACGAAATCAAGGGGGTTCTCACCATGGCCGACATCACCCGTCGCTTCGGCTGGCGTCACCTGCGCTCCGCGCCCACCACCCACATCCGCCACCACAAGCGCGGCCGCCTCGTCCACGACGGTCGGGGGCTCAGCTTCTGGTACCGGTCGCTGTCGGCAGCGCTGTCCGAAGTGCCCGTCGACGACCGGGAGCTGGCCATGGCGTTCCACGCCCGTACGGCCGACTTCCAGGACGTCACCGTGCAGGCCACCGTCACCTACCGGATCAGCGATCCGGCCGCGGCGGCGGACCGGCTCGATTTCTCCGTGGACCCGGACAGCGGCAGCTGGCGCGGCGCGCCCCTGGAGCAGATCTCCACCCTCCTCACCGAGACCGCGCAGCAGCACACGCTGGACGTGCTGGCCCGGACCCCGCTGGCCGTGGCCCTGGTGGACGGCGTCGCCTCCGTACGGCAGAGCGTCGCCGCCGGTCTCGCCGCCGAGCCCCGGCTCCCGGACACCGGCATCGACGTGGTGGCCGTACGCGTCGTCGCGATCCGGCCCGAGGCCGAGGTGGAGCGCGCCCTGCGCACACCGGCCCGCGAGCAGATCCAGCAGGAGGCGGACCGGGCCACCTACGAACGGCGGGCCGTCGCCGTCGAGCGGGAGCGCGCGATCGCCGAGAACGAGCTGGCCAGTCAGATCGAACTGGCCCGGCGCGAGGAGCAGCTGATCGAGCAGCGGGGCGTCAACTCCCGTCGCGAGGCGGAGGAGGAGGCGGCGGCCGACAGCGTACGGACCGAGGCCGAGGCGGCGCGCAAGGTCCGTCTGGCCCGGGCGGACGCCGCAGCGGCGCGCGAGACCGGGTCGGCACGGGCCGAGGCCCAGGCTTCCTGGCTGCAGGTGCACGACGAGGCCGGCGCGGGCACGCTGTACGCCCTGGCGGCGACCCGGCTGGCGGAGAACCTGCCGCGCGTCGAGAGCATCACGCTCACTCCGGACGTCCTCACCGGCCTCCTCAGCAGGCTCGGGCGCCCGGACACCGGGGCGGACGCGTGAGCCTGGCACCCCGGGCGGTGCTCGTGCACCGCAGGACCGAGTACGAGGAGCTGATCGACCGGCACGGGACGCACGGGCAGGCGGCGTTCTTCCTCTCCAGCCGGGGCCGCTCGATCGACGACGTGGTCGGCCGCCACAACCGGACCCGGCAGGCGCTGCGCGAGGTGGCGGCGGCGGTACCGCTCACCTGGCGCAGCTCCCAGGTGGAACGGGCGGACCTGGACCGCTTCCTGTTCGCGCCGGAGGACGTGGTGGTCGTGGTCGGGCAGGACGGCCTGGTCGCCAACACCGCGAAGTACCTCGCCGGACAGCCCGTGGTCGGCATCGACACCGACCCGGGACGCAACCCCGGAGTCCTGGTCCGGCACCGCTGCACCGACACGGCCGCCCTCCTGCGCGCCGCGGCCGGCGGGGGGCCGACGGAAGACCTGACCATGGTCGAGGCCGTCGCCGACGACACCCAGCGCCTCCTCGCGCTGAACGAGATCTACCTGGGCTCGCCCGGCCACCAGACGGCCCGCTACCGCCTGGGGCCCGACGGCGAAGAAGGTCCGGGCGAGGCCCAGGCGTCCTCCGGCGTACTCGTCGGTACCGGCACCGGCGCGACCGGCTGGCTGCGCTCCCTGTGGCTGGAACGCGGCAGCACGGCGCAGCTGCCCGCACCGTCGGACCGCCGGCTCCTGTGGTTCGTCCGCGAAGCCTGGCCGTCGCCTGCGACCGGAACCTCGAAGGTCGGCGGCCATCTGGACCAGCGCGAGGGACTGCGGCTGACGGTGGAGTCGGACCGGATCGTGGTCTTCGGCGACGGCATGGAGGCGGATGCCCTGCAGCTGACCTGGGGTCAGAGCGTGCGACTGGGCATCGCGGCGACAGCGCTGCGCCTGCTGGCGTGAGCACCCCGCCGCACGCACCTACACCCTCACCTTCCGCACCCGCGACAACGCCGCCGCACCCACCGAGATCACCGTGCCGAAGGACACCTACCCGAACGGCTACCGCGTCACGGTCCAGGGCCGCAACGCCAAGTGGGACGGCCACGGCGTCACCGTGAGCACCCACGGGAGGAGCGGAACCACGTACCAGGTCGCGATCAGCCCGAGGTAGCCCACCGGCGCGGTCACGGCGGGCCCGGTTCCGTCGCGAGCGCGTCCAGCACCGCCGCCGCGACGTGCCGTTGACCGGCCGGGGTGAGGTGGACGCCGTCCTCCTCCCAGTGGCCGTGCGCGGCGGCCCGGGTGTCGACCGTGACCTCGGGCTCGGCGAGCAGGAGTTCCGCGACGGCGTCGAGGTCCGCCCCGGCCCAGCCGAGACCGGCCCGCCGGAAGTGGACGTACTCGGCGACCCGCCCGGGATCGACGCCGGTCGGGGTGAGCCAGACCCACCGGGCCCCGGTTCGCCGGACCGTCAGGTCGCGCAGGGCCCGCAGGGTGCGGCGGGTCTCGGCGGCGGAGATCAGCGGGACCCCGTCCAGCCGCTGGACGTCGTTGGCCCCCAGCATGCACAGCACCCAGTCGGGCCGCTGGAACGCGAGGGCCGGGAGGTTCGCCAGGGCCTGGGTCGTCGTACTGCCGGTCACGGCCAGGTTCGTGCAGCGCACGCCGTCCGGAAGCAGGTGCCGCAGGATCTCGAACCAGGACAGCCGGTCGGCCGTGGTGCTCTCCCCCACGGCCACGACGTGCTCGCCCGGCCGGAACGGCAGGCCGGCCAGGCGTGCCGCCGCTCCCGGTTCGGCCGCGAGCGCGGCGGCGGCCGCCCGGTTCCGCGCCTCGAAGCGGTCCAGGCGCGTCCGGTAGCCGGCCGGGTCGAGCCCGAACAGGGCTCCGAGCGCGGCCTCGTCGGGCGCGGGGCCGAGATGGCGCAGGACCTTCTCGGGCTGGTGGAAGCGGAGCATGCGTTCCGCCGGGTCGTGGGCGGCGGCAGTGGTGGCACTCGTCATGGCGGTCAGCCCTCCGTACGGACGCGGCGGCGCGGCAGCAGGAACCCGGCCGCGATCAGCCACAGCAGGCCGGCGAACCGGGCGACCGGCAGCAGCAGGGCGGCCCCGTCGGCCAGCAGGACCAGCGTGGACAGTTCGGCGACCGCCGCGACGGCCAGTCCCGCCACGGCGAGGGCCCGCGGGAGCAGGCCGGCGAGCAGCCCCGGTACGGCGATCCCGGCGACCAGCAGCCCCAGCAGGACGACGTGGCCGGGTCCGCCGAGCCCGAAGGCCAGGTACTGCAGGGCCCGGACGACGTCGCCCTGCCCCGCGACCTCGGGCCGGGACAGCACCCAGGTGACCAGTCCGGAGCAGGCGAGGAAGGCCGAGGCGAGGACGCCTCCGGCGAGCGCGATGGTGGCGCCGGGGGCGCGTACGCCGAGCTTGTGCAGCCGCGCCGAGACGGTCGCGGCGTAGATCGCGAGCGGCACCGATGCCGCGAACTGCAGGGCTCCGGACAGGCGTACCGCGTCGGTGTGATCGCGGAAGTAGGAGGTCACCGTGTCGGTGGAGCCGAAGGGCGAGGGGAAGGTGTCCCCGTCCGCGAGGAGGGTGCTGAGCACGAGCCCGGCGAGGAAGAGGGCGGTGAAGACCACGGCGAGGATGCCGGGCGGCGGCCCGGCCTGCGGGTCCCTTCGGCTGTGCGTCTCTCGGGCGGCGGCGGTCGCTGGGGTGGCGGTCACGGCAGAATCCGTTCTCTGAAGTTAATCGTTCACTGAGCAGAATCATTTCGCGTGGCTTACGATAGGCCGGTGAACAGTTCTCGGCAACCGCATACGACGGGCTCCGCCCCGGCCACCGGGCCGCGCGGGGCCGCGTTCCTTCTCGCCCAGATCGGCGCGCACGCCGCCGCACGCTTCGCGGAACGTGTCGGCCACTTGGGACTGACCCCGGCGGACGTCGGACTGCTGCGCATGGTCGCCGGGCAGCCGGGACGCAGCCAGCGGGCCCTCGCCGAGGACCTGGGCGTCGTACCGAGCCGTGTCGTCGCACTGATCGACGGCCTGGAGGGCAAGGACCTCGTCGAACGGCGGCGCAGCGCCGAGGACCGCCGCAACCACGAGCTCCACCTGACGGCGGAGGGCAGACGCACCCTCGGCGCGGTCTCCCGCGCGGCCGCGGCCCACGAGGACGCCCTGCTCGCCGCCCTCGACCCGGAGCAGCGCACGCACCTGCTCGGCCTGCTCGAACGCGTCGCGGCCGAACAGGAACTGACCCCCGGAGTCCACCCCGGCTACCGCACCCGCGGCTGAAGTCCGGCCGGCACCGACCGCGGCGGGGGTGGAGGACTGCGCCGAACGTGTCGCGCGCGGCGGCGGTACGGACAGCCTCGACCCGCGAGCGGGCCCGGCGCCGTAGAAACGGACAGCGTGCCGTCTTCAGGCCCACGGTCCTGAGGCGTCGGCAGACAGTGACCGCCTCCGCCCGTGCCGTGCGGCGTCGTCGGTACGGCTCCGGTACCGCCTCAGCTCAGGGAATCGCCCGTGAAAGCCCTCGTCGCAACCGACTACCACCCGCTCGACCGCCTGACCATCGCCGAGCTGCCGAAGCCGGCCGCGGGACCGGACGAGGTCGTGGTCAAGGTCGAAGCGGCTGCACTCAACCCGCTCGATCTCATGCTGGTCACGGGGGCGGCGAAGGACCTCTTCCCGACCGAGCACCCGCTGGTCGTCGGGATGGACGTCGCCGGAACCGTGGTGGAGGCCGGGGCCGGCGTCAGCGGGTACGCGCCCGGCGACCAGGTGCTCGGGTTCGTCGGACAGGCGGGTTCCGTGGCGGAGTACACCGTGGCCACGCCGGGTCCGCGGCTGGCCCATCGGCCGCAGAACCTGGACGCCGTCCACGCGGCCGCCATTCCCGAGTCCGGCATGACCGCGGTGTGCCTGCTGCGGGCGGTCGGGCTGACCGAGGGGGAGAGCGTGCTGGTGATCGGGGCCACCGGTGGAATCGGTCTGTACGCCGTACAGCTCGCGCACGCGCTCGGAGCCCGCGTGATCGCCACGGCCACCGCCCAGGACGCGGACTACATCCGTGAGCTCGGTGCCACGGACACCGTCGACTACCGGCAGTCCGACGTGGTCGAAGAGACGCTGGAGCTGGTGCCGGACGGAGTCGACGTGGTCGTCGACCTGGTCAACCGCGGTGAGGGGCTGGCCGCCGGCGCACGGGCGGCCAGGTCCGGTGGCAGGCTGGTGTCCCCGCTGTTCGGCCCGGACGAACTGGGCCGCGGCGTGACCCCGGTCTACATCGGCTCGTTCGTCCCGGAACCGGGCGATCTGGAGGATCTCGCGAGCCGGGCCGCGGACGGCGGTCTGCGCGTCGAGATCGGTGCCCGCTACGCGTTCGGCGACGCGGTGCAGGCGGTGGCCGACTTCGCCGGCAAGCACATCCGGGGCAAGGTCGTCATCACCGTCCCCTGAGGTCGGGAGCTGCCGTACGGTCACCCTCGGGGCCTCGGCCGGCCGCGTCTGTGGCCGGACGGCCGATCAGCCCAGGGGCGATACCTGCCCCGCACCTGCATCGCACCCGCACCGTCGCCGGCAGCGGCGGGAGGCTGGTGCGGCCGACCACGAGGGAGCCCTTCATGACCACGGCGCAAGACCTGTTCATCGTCGCCCTGGAGGCTCCGCCCGAGCGCCCCGTGGGACAGGGTGACCTGTCCCTGGCCCTGGCCGGTGCCGAACTGATCGATCTCATCGTGGCGGAGGCCGTCACCCTGGACGACGACCTCATCCTGCCCGGCCCGCAGCCGGCGCTGGACGACCAGCTGCTCGGGGCCGCAGCGACGGCGCTCGTGCGACAGGAGCCGTACGAGCGCGTCGACGACTGGCTGTGGCGCAGGGGCCGCGACCTGTCCGCGGCCTACCGGGGGGCGTTCGAGGAGGACGGCCTGCTGTCCCCGGCGCGGCGCGGATGGCTGTCGTTCGGGGCCGAGCACCCGGCACTCGTCGACTCACCGGCCCGGCAGCGGGCGCGGAGGCGCTGGGAGGAAGACGAACCCGTTCTCCGGGCCCTCGCCGTGGCCGTCGGCATCCGCCGCGCACCCTCCGAGGACGCTCCCGGCCCGGACGGCGAAGCGGTGACCACCGTGCTGGCCGCCGTCAACGATGCCGTGATGGAACTGGAAGCGGTGCGCCAGCGGCGGTCCATCGAGAACGCGGCCTTCGCCAACGTCTGGCGGGCCCCCTGAGTTCCGCCCCCGCGGGGGCGGCGCCGGAAAACTCCGCGGACCGGGCACCCTGGTTCCAGGGCGCGTCAGAAGCGGGCCCGGCCGGTCGGCCCCGCCCGCGCAGCCGAAGCCGTCGGGCACGCCCGCCCCGGCCGCCGTGCCCGTACTGGGACTGCGTCCGAGCACTGTCCAGGAGTACTGCGCGAACGGCGAGTGGCCGAACACCCTTGTGGTCCGCAACAGCAGGAGCGGCCACCTGGACCGGTCCGTCGGCAAGCTGCCCCAAGGAGTCACCGTCAGCCGGAGCGGTGGCTCCCTGGCCGCCGACGGCTCCGAGGTGCTCACCCTGGGCGGCCGGACCGAGCAGCAGCCCGCGAACGGCAGGTTCACGATCGGCAGGTTCACGATCGGCTTCACCAGCAACGGCGGCAGCGGCCAGGTGACCGTCACCTGCGCCTGACGCGCCGGTGCCCACGCCCGGCGGGTGGGAACGTGCGCCGTCGTCCCGCCCGACGCGGCCGCGGTCCACCGTCGGGCCTCATGGCCCCACGGCGCTCCCCGGACCTGCGCGTTCGACGGTGGGGAGTACCCGTACCAGCGCCGGCGCCGCGGGAGCCGATCCGAAGCCGAAGCGCACCGGCGGGACGACGGGAGCGAGAGGGCCGAGTGCGGATGGGAGCGTTCGAAAGCCGTATCTGGGGTGTCCGCGGCGTTGACGGCCACGCTGAGTCAGTTCTCGGCCCGTTGTGGCCTCCGCTGCCTCGGCGAATGACGCAGGCGATGACGACTCATCACCATCAACCCCGGTCGGGTGTGTCAGACCACCACACGGCCCGAACCGATCTCCTCAGACCCGCCCTGGAGAGGGTGCCCGCGGCCTGCCGGAATTGCAGTGGCGCAAAACGGAACGGGTAGGGGAGCGGGATTTCGATTCGCCTCTCACCTCTGTTCCGTGCGTGGCATCGGCCGCCACGGCCCGTCGAGCCGGAGCCGGAGCCGGAGCCGCAGCCGGAGCCCGAGTGCGCTGGCCGCTGTGAACGTGCCGGACAGCCCCGCTCGCCGCGGCGTACCTGCCCCGAGCTCGTCGCGACGATCGTCCGGCTCACTTCCAGCTGCTCGCACATGCGTTGCGGGCGCCCTCCGACGCGGGTGACAGTGAGCCCCGCCCCCGGGGCCGAGGAGCCCGACCGACCCGTGAGGTACGGCCCATGACCACCCCGGACCGCCCCCTGGGGAGTGGCGGAGCCGGGCCGTGGATCGTCGTGGCCCGGCTCTTGCGCGCATCGGCTCAGCGGGCGCCGAGGAGGTGTTCGAGGGCGAGCTGGTCCAGCTGCTCGAAGGCCATGCCGCGGCGGGCGGCGGCATCGACGTCGAACTCGTCGAAGGCGGACCGGTCGGCCAGCAGCCCGGCCAGGCCGTCCTCGGCGGTGGGCAGGGCGAGCTCGGGCAGTCGGGAGGCGGCGAGCGCGGCCCGGACCGCCGGATCGGACCGGAAGGCGCGGGAACGCTCCGCCAGGAGCAGGTAGTTGCGCATGCAGGCGGCCGCCGAGGCCCAGACGCCGGCGGAGTCCTCGGTGCGCGGCGGCTTGAAGTCGAAGTGGCGGGGGCCGTCGTAGCCCGCCGACTCCAGCAGGTCGACCAGCCAGAAGGCCTGGCGCAGGTCGCCCGCGCCGAAGCGCAGGTCCTGGTCGTACTTGATGCCCGTCTGGCCGTTGAGGTCGATGTGGAACAGCTTGCCGTGCCACAGGGCCTGGGCGATGCCGTGCGGGAAGTTCAGTCCGGCCATCTGCTCGTGGCCGACCTCCGGGTTGAGGCCGACCCGGTCCGGCCGGTCCAGCTCGTTGATGAACGCCAGGGCGTGGCCGATGGTGGGCAGCAGGATGTCACCGCGCGGCTCGTTGGGCTTGGGTTCGATCGCGAAGCGCAGGTCGTAACCCTGGGTCTCGACGTACTCGCCCAACAGGTCGAAGGCCTCCTTCAGCCGGTCGAGGGCGGTGCGCACGTCCTTGGCCGCGCCGGACTCCGCGCCTTCGCGGCCGCCCCAGGCGACATAGACCGAGGCGCCGAGTTCCACGGCCAGGTCGATGTTGCGGATCGTCTTGCGCAGCGCGTACCGGCGCACGTCCCGGTCGTTGGCGGTGAAGGCGCCGTCCTTGAACACCGGGTGGGTGAAGAGGTTCGTCGTGGCCATCGGCACCTTCAGTCCGGCCGTGTCGAGTGCGGTGCGGAAGCGCTTGACCGCCTGCTCGCGGGCGGCGTCGCCGGCGCCGAAGGGGATCAGGTCGTCGTCGTGGAACGTGACGCCGTAGGCGCCGAGCCCGGCCAGCCGCTCCACGCTCTCGACGGGATCGAGGGCAGGCCGGGTGGCGTCGCCGAAGGGGTCCCGCCCCTGCCAGCCGACGGTCCACAGTCCGAAGGTGAACCTGTGCGCGGGGGTGGGAACGAGCGGGTCGCTGGTCATGAGGCGCTCCGGATCAGGCCGAGGGCTATTTGTAATGACGAAAAACAAATTAGTATGCCGAGACGCCAGAAGGAACCCCGCCGGAGGAACGCATGTCTGCTCAGCGTGTCGTGATCGGTGTCGACAGCTCGACCCAGTCCACCAAGGCCCTCGCCGTAGACCTGGAGACCGGCGCCGTCCTGGGCGAGGGCCTCGCCCCGCACGCCGTAAGCGCCGGCGCCGGACGCGAGAGCGACCCCGAACAGTGGTGGCGGGCGCTCGGCGAGGCCACGGCGGGCACCGGCTGGGCGGACCGCGCGGCCGCCTGCTCGATCGCCGGCCAGCAGCACGGCCTGGTCACCCTCGACGCGGCAGGCCGGCCGGTGCGCCCGGCGCTGCTGTGGAACGACGTCCGCTCCGCCCCGCAGGCCGCCGAACTCGCAGCCGCGTTCGGCCCGGCAGAGCTCGCGCGCCGCACCGGCAGCGTCCCGACGGCCGCCTTCACGGCCGCCAAGTGGGCCTGGCTGCACACGAACGAGCGTGCCGCGGCCGACCGCGTCGCGGCCGTCCGGCTTCCCCACGACTTCCTGACGGAGCGGCTGACCGGCGAGGCGGTGACGGACCGCGGTGACGCGTCGGGAACCGGCTGGTGGGGCCCGGACGGCTACGACCAGGACGTCCTCGGCCGGATCGGCCTCGACTCCGGGCTGCTGCCACGGGTCCTCCCGCCGGGCGCCCTCGCGGGCACCGTACGGGCCGGGATGCCACTGCGCGAAGGCGCGCTGGTGGCCACCGGGACCGGTGACAACATGGCCGCCGCCCTCGGGCTGGGCCTGACCCCCGGACGTCCCGTGCTGAGCCTCGGTACCTCCGGCACCGTCTACGCCGTCGGCCGGACCCGGCCGGCCGACCCGAGCGGAACCGTCGCCGGCTTCGCCGATGCCCTGGGCGGCTGGCTGCCGCTCGCCTGCACGCTCAACTGCACCCTCGCCGTCGACCGCTTCGCCGCCCTCGTCGGACGCGGCCGCCAGGACGTCGAGGCGGGCGGCACGGTGGTGGTCCTTCCCTACCTCGACGGCGAGCGCACCCCGAACCTCCCTGGCGCTTCCGGCCTGGTCCACGGCCTGCGCCACGACACCACGCCGGGCCAGCTGCTCCAGGCCGCCTACGACGGCGCCGCCCACGCCCTTCTCGTGGCCCTGGACGACGTACTGCGTGCCGGAGGCGAGGGACCCGCCCCCGACGAACCACTGCTGCTGATCGGCGGCGGATCCCGAGGCAGCGCCTGGCAGCGGACCGTGCTGCGGTTGTCCGGCCGAGCCGTCCAGGTGCCCGAGGCCCGGGAACCGGTCGCGCTCGGGGCCGCCGCCCAGGCCGCCGCACTGCTCACCGGTGAGCCCGCCGACGCCGTCGCCCGGCGCTGGCGGACCGCCGGGGGCCGGGTCCTGGACCCCGTACCCCGCGACGACGACACGCTCGAACGGATCACCAGTACGCTGCGGCGGGCGCGGGCCTTGCAGGAGCTCCCGCCGGCACAACGATAGGAAGGTCGGCCCGATGGCGGGGATCGGCAGGGGGAGCGCGGGCGCGGAGGCCGTGCCCGCCTCGCAGCAGGGCATGCGTCGGCAGAACCTCGCGGTGGTGATCGGCGCGGTCGCCGCGCACGGTCCGCTCTCCCGTGCGGACGTCGCCGGGCACACGGGCCTGACCAGGCCGGCCGTCTCCTCCCTGGTCGACGAGCTCATCGGCCGCGGCGCGCTGACCGAGACGGAGACCGCGCCCAGCGGCCGCGTCGGCCGCCCCGGGCGGGCGCTGGCCCTGAACGACCGGGGTCCCGCGGGCCTCGGCCTGGAGATCGGCGTCACCCATCTCGCCGCGTGCGTCGTGGACCTGCGCGGTGAACCCCGGGTGTGGCGCCGGGCGGAGCGGGCCAACGCGGGCCGGCCGGCCGGGCAGGTACTGGCGGAGGCCGCCGCGCTGGGTGCTGAGGCGGAGGCCGAGGCCGCCGCCCTCGGGCTGCGCGTCGCGGGCCGCGTCCTGGCCGTGCCGGGGGTGGTGCCGAACGAGCCGGGCGGGCTGGTCGGACACGCCCCCAACCTCGGCTGGCAAGCAGTCCGCCCCGCCGACCACTGGCCCGACCCCGCCACCGTGCCCGAGCCGGAGAACGAGGCCAACCTCGGGGCGCTGGCCGAGCAGTGGCACCAGGGAGACCCCACCGGGACCTTCGTGCACGTCTCCGCCGAGGCCGGAATCGGTGCCGCACTGGTCGTCGGCGGGCAGTTGTTCCGCGGCGCCCGCGGATTCGCGGGGGAACTCGGCCACCTGCCCGTCCACCCGGAGGGAGCCCGCTGCGCCTGCGGGGCACGCGGCTGCCTGGAGCAGTACGCGGGCGAAGCGGCCGTGCTGCGCGAGGCCGGGCTCGCGCACGTCGGCGACCCGGTGGCCCTGTTGGCCGAGCGGGCAGGCGCCGGGGACGCGGCGACCCTGCGCGCCCTGGACCGTGCGGGACGGGCCCTGGGCCTCGCCCTCACCTCTGCGGTGAACCTGATCGACCCGGACGGCCTCGTTCTGGGCGGCGCCTACGCCGAACTCGCCGACTGGCTCCTGCCGGCCGTCCGCGCCGAACTCGCCGCCCGGATCACGGTCCGGCCCTGGATCCCGGAGGCAGTCCGCCCCTCCGCCCTGGGCCGGCGCGGACCGGTGCTGGGCGCGGCATGGTCGACCGTCCGACAGATCATCGCCGACCCGGGCCGCCTGCCGGCCCGCTAGGCCGTCAGCGCCCCCGGGTGGCGTGCCCAGCGCCCGCCACCCCCGGGCCGGCATCGGCAGGCTGAAGGCGATCTCCGTGACCTCGCCGGGCGCGAGCGTCACCCGCCGGTGTGCGGCCGGTTCCCTGCGGGGCCGAGGCGCCGAGGGCTCCACCTCCGGTGGGCGGCGCCTTCCTCGTGCCGGCGGCGTGCCGGTGGGCCCGCACTGCTGCCGAGTCCACCGGCACCGCCCGCTACGCCTCGCCGGGAGCGCGCAGCTCTCCCGTCCGGGCCACGCGGGAGTACCAGTGCGCGCTCGATTTGGGTGTGCGCTCCAGGGTGTCGTAGTCGACGTGGATGGCGCCGAACCGCTTGGCGTAGCCGTACGCCCACTCGAAGTTGTCCAGCAGCGACCAGAGGAAGTAGCCGCGCACGTCCGCCCCGTCCGTGATCGCCCGGTGCACCGCGTCGAGGTGGGCGTGGACGTAGGCGGCGCGCTCCGGGTCGTGGACCGTGCCGTCGGGGCCGATCTCGTCCTCGTACGCCGCGCCGTTCTCGCTGACCACGAGCGGAAGCCCGGGGTACCGGGCGGCGGTCCGGGTCAGCAGGTCGTACAGGGCGCCGGCGTCGACCGGCCAGTCCATCGCCGTACGTTCACCCGGCGCCCGGTGGAAGGCCACGCCCTCCCCTCCGGGCCACGGCGAGTGCTCGCTGTTGCCGTGCCCGTCGTCCTGCGGCACCGCTGCGCCCTCCGCCGCGTGCGAGACGACCGTCGGGGTGTAGTAGTTCACGGCGAGCAGGTCCAGGGGCTGGTGCACCGTGGCGGCGTCGCCGTCCCGGACGAAGGACCAGTCGGTCAGGTGCGCGGTGTCCGCGAGGAGGTCCTCGGGGTAGGCGCCCTCCAGCATCGGGCCGAGCCAGATCCGGTTGCCGACGGCGTCGATGCGCCGGGCCGCCTCCCGGTCGTCGGCCGAGGAGGTCAGGGGGCGCACCTCGTGGAGGTTGAGGGAGACCGCGACCCGAGCGTCCCGGGACAGCGCCGCCCGCAGGGCCTGGACGGCGAGGCCGTGACCGAGGTTGAGGTGGTGGGCGGCGCGCAGGGCGGCGACCGGGTCGGTCCGGCCCGGGGCGTGCACGCCGGAGGCGTAGCCGAGGAACGCGCTGCACCAGGGCTCGTTGAGGGTGATCCAGTGCTTCACCCGGTCTCCCAGGGCATCGGCCACCAGGGCCGTGTACTCCGCGAACCGCTCGGCGGTGGCGCGCTCCGGCCAGCCGCCCGCGTCCTCCAGGTCCTGCGGGAGGTCCCAGTGGTAGAGGGTGAGGGCGGGCGTGACGCCGGCGGCGAGCAGCTCGTCGACGAGCCGGCGGTAGAAGTCCAGGCCCTTCTGCACGGCCGGGCCCCGGCCGGTCGGCTGGACGCGCGACCAGGAGACGGAGAACCGGTAGGCGCCCAGGCCGAGTTCCGACATGAGCCGGACGTCCTCGGGGAAGCGGTGGTAGTGGTCCACGGCCACATCACCGGTATGGCCTTCGAAGACCTTGCCGGGGGTGTGGGAGAAGGTGTCCCAGATGGACGGGGTCCGGCCGTCCTCTCGGGCGGCGCCCTCGATCTGGTACGCGGCGGTGGCCGTGCCCCACAGGAAGTCGGGGGGGAAGGTGCGGGTGGCCGTGAGCGGCCGGGTCTCGGACGCGGTCATAGGAGAGCGCTCCCAACGCAGGTTTGGATGAAGTGGTGCCGGACGAAGTCGTGCCGGATGAAGCGGTGGCGGAAGGCCGGGCGTGCGAACGGACCGACGGGTCGGCCGTCTCGACGGACGCCGTCAGTTCTTGACGGCGCCGGCGGTGATGCCGCCCACGATGTGCTTGCCGAGGACGGCGAAGACCAGCAGCAGCGGCAGGGTGGATATGAGCGCGCCGGTCAGTACGACGGCCTGGTCGACGGTGTGGTTTCCCGCGCCGAGGCCCGCCAGGGCGACCTGGAGGGTGGGATTCCCGTCGGGGGTCAGTGCGATGAACGGCCAGAAGAAGTCGTTCCACGCCTGCACGAAGACGAGCATTCCCAGGACCGCCATCGCGGGCCGGGCGACCGGGAACACCACGTGCCAGATGATGCGCAGGCTGTGCGCGCCGTCCATCCGCGCCGCCTCCACCAGCTCCACGGGCAAGGCTTCGATGAGGTACTGGCGCATGAAGAACACGCCGAAGGCGGCGACCAGCGAGGGCAGGACGACCGACTGGAGCTGGTCGACCCAGCCGAGGTCGGTGATGATCTGGTAGAGCGGGATCACACTGAGCTGCGGCGGGATCGTCATGGTGGCCACCACGAGCGCCAGCAGCGCGCCCTTGCCCCTGAAGGCCAGTTTGGCGAAGGCGAAGCCGGCCAGGGTGGAGAACAGGACGGTGGACAGGGCCACGAGCCCGGCCACGATCGTCGTGTTGACCAGCGCCTCGCCCATGTCGACCTGGTTCCAGGCGAAGGAGAGGTTGTCGAACAGCCGGGGGCCGGGCAGGAGCGGGGCCGGAGCCTTGACCACGCGCTCGCCCGTGTGGGAGGCGGCGACCAGGTTCCAGTACAGAGGGAAGAGGGAGACCAGGGCGGCGAGGCCGAGCAGGACGTAGGTCAGCGGTCCGGCGTGGTGCTGGCGGCCGGCCGACGGGCGAAGGCGCCTGGCGCGCGGCGCCCCGGCGGAGGTCGTGTCGAGTGTGCGGCTCATGGGTTCAGCTCCCCGCCTTCGTGCGCATGTGGCCGGTGCGGTTGCGGTTGCGGTTCGAGCGGGAGACCAGAGCTTGGAGGCCGCCGATGAGCAGGAGGAGCAGGAGCATGACCCAGGCGATGGCGGAGGCCTGGCCCAGCGCGCCGGTCACCCAGCCCTTCTCGTACATGAGCAGGCTCAGCGTCTGGTACTGGTTGCCGCTGCCGCCGCTGATGCCGACACTGCCGCCGAAGAGCATCGGCTCGCCGAAGAGCTGGGTGGCGCCGATGGTCGAGACGATGACGGTGAACAGGATCGTCGGCCGGATCGAGGGGACGGTCACGCTGAGGAACTGGCGCCAGCGCGAAGCCCCGTCCAATGCGGCCGCCTCGTAGAGGTCCTGGGGTACGGCCTGCATCGCGGCCAGGTAGATGAGGGCGTTGTAGCCGGTCCAGCGCCACGTCACGATCACCGAAATCGCGATCTGAGCCGGCCACTTGGAGGATTCCCAGGCGACCGGCTCGAAGCCGGCCCAGCCCAGCGCCGTGTTGATCAGCCCGTAGTCGGTGTTGAACAGCTGGGCGAAGACGAGCGTGGCCGCCGCGATCGAGGTGGCGTACGGGGCGAGCACCGCCACGCGGAAGAAACCGCG
This sequence comes from Streptomyces sp. M-16, assembly GCF_052114405.1. Classification (NCBI taxonomy): domain Bacteria; kingdom Bacillati; phylum Actinomycetota; class Actinomycetes; order Kitasatosporales; family Streptomycetaceae; genus Streptomyces; species Streptomyces sp. M-16. The sequence goes on from NZ_JBFRER010000001.1 coordinate 84,904, forward strand.
GCCACGGAGTTTGTAGTTGAGCAGGTGGGCCAGGCCGAGGGCCATCAGCAGCTGGGGAACGGTGGAGATCACGCCGATGGTGAAGGTGTTGGCGAGGGCGTTCCAGAAGAACTCGCTGCCCGCCAGGGAGGTGTAGTTCTCCAGCCCCTTCCACCGGGCGCTGCCGCCGAGTTCGACCCGGTGGAGCGAGAGCCAGCCCGTGTAGAGCAGGGGGAAGAGTCCGAAGGCCGCGAAGGTGAGGAAGAAGGGGGCGAGGAAGACGTAGGGGACCGCCTTCAGGTCCAGGCGGTAGAGCGTGCTGCGCAGTCCGCGCCGGCCGGAGGGCCGCTGCTTGCGGGAGCCGGCGCTGGGGGCCGGGGGCTGTGCGGCGGGCGGCGGGGAGCCGCCACGGGTCGCCCGTACGGAGGTGGCCACGGGGGCGTCCTTCCAGATCGATGCGTGCGGTGGTGCGGTGGTGCGGACGGCGACGGCCCGCCGCCACCCGCGGGGAGGCGGTGGGAAGCGGGTGAGGGCGGGCCGCCGCGCGCCCCGCTACTTATCGATCTTGTCGGCGACCAGCTTCTTGACGTTCTCCCAGGCCTTCGCCGGGTCGGTGCCGCGCTGCTCGATGTCGAGGATGCCGTTGTCGGTGAGGAAGGTCTTCACCTGTCCGTCCCAGCGGCTGATCGGGGCGGGCGTGATGCCGGCCGCGGCTTCCGAGTAGATCTTGCCGACCGGAGTGTCACCGAAGTACGGCAGCTTCGCGCCCTGCACCGCCGGAGAGCTGAGGGTGTCCTTGGAGGAGGGGATGTTGCCGTTCACGCCGAAGACCTTGGCGTGCTGAGCCGGAGCGGTGAGCCAGGCGGCGAGCTCGGCCGCCTCCTTGACGTGCTTGCCCGACTTCGGCACGGCGAGGAACGAGCCGCCCCAGTTCCCGGCCACGGGCGGCGCCGCGATGTCCCACTTCCCCTGGTTCTCCGCGCCCGCCTGCTCCTTGACGATGCCCGTCATCCAGCTCGGGCAGGCAACGGTGGCGAACTTCGAGTTCTTGAAGGACGCGTTCCAGGTGCCCTTCTCGTCGAACTGGCGCAGCTTCGCGGTCAGGTCGCCCTTCGCCGCCGCCACGGCGGTCTCCCAGGCCTTCTTCACACCCGGACTGTTCTCGTAGTCCAACTCGCCCTTGGCGTTGGCGTACTGGACCGGCTCGCTGGAGATCACCGCGTTGAACAGACCGCTCGCCGAGTCGTGGAAGGAGGTCCCCTCGGGGGCGCTCTTCCTGTACGTCTCGCCGGTCTGGATGAACTTCGCCCAGTCGCCCGCCCAGAGCTTGGCCACCTCGGCGCGATCGGTCGGCAGCCCGGCCTTGGCGAAGAGGTCCTTGTTGTAGCAGATGGCCATCGGGCCGATGTCCGTGCCGAGGCCGATCACCTTGCCGTCGCCGGTGGTGGCCTGCTTGACCTTCCAGTCGAGGAAGGCGCCGAGGTCCGCGCCGCCCGTCTTGCCGAGGTCGGCCCACTTGGCGGCCATGGCCGGGCCGGTCGCCTCCGCGATGTAGCCGACCTCCAGGGCCTGGATGTCCGCGAGGCCGCTGTCGCGGGAGAGGCGCAGCTTGAGGGTGTCCCAGTACTTCTGGCCGTCCGCGACGTTCGACTCTTCTATCTTGATGTTCGGGTGGGTCCTCGTGTACTCGGCGTAGAGCTTGGCCCCGGTCGCGTCGTCGTAGCCGAAGGAACCGAAGGTACCGATCCGCAGCGTGATCTGCTCGGCCCCGGCCGCGCCGTCGCCCTTGCCCTTGTCGCTGTCACCGCCGCAGCCGGTGAGCAGGGCCGTACCGGTCGCTACGACGGCGACCGCGGCGACCGCGTTGATCACGGTGCGGCGTCCGCGTCCGTGTCTGCTGCTGGAAGTACGCATTCCACTCTCCTCGTCCAAGGTGGTGCTCGTTGTGCGCCGGGGCCCGGGGGGCTGTTCGCGGCTCGGCGAGGGGCCCGCCCGGACCCGATGTGAAGGCCGTTGTCGCACCCCTGGATGGGAGCGCTCCCACGTCGTTGCCGGAAGGTTGCTGTCTGGCAGGTGCGGGTGTCAAGAGATGAACGCGAATTCATTACGCAGGAGCCTCGGGCGCGGGGGCTTCCTACTCGGGTGTGCTGCCCGTGTCAGGTTGTGAACAAGACCGTGGTGGCACGAGGGGATGGGGAGTACTGTGGGAGCGCTCCCACTTCTAGTCGGCGTAACGTGTCCCACGGCTACGGGGCGGGTGCACCGGCCTGCTTACCTGATCAGCAGGCCGGGCCCGCGCCCGGCGCGGAGTGCGATGGCACACGAGGGGAGTTCAAGAGCGTGAGCGGACGGCAGAGCGGCGGCAGGCCCACTCTGGAAGAGGTCGCGGCCCTGGCCGGTGTCGGCCGGGGCACGGTCTCCCGGGTCATCAACGGTTCGCCGCGGGTGAGCGAGCGGGCCAAGGACGCCGTGGCCCGGGCTGTCGCAGAGCTGGGGTACGTACCCAATCAGGCGGCCAGGGCGCTGGCCGGCAGTCGGACCGACGCGGTGGCCCTGGTCATTCCGGAGACCGAGGCCCGGCTGTTCTCGGAGCCGTACTTCCTCGACCTGATCCGCGGGGTCAGCGCCGAGCTGGCCGAGGCGGACAAGCAGTTGCTGCTCACCCTCGTCCGGACCGAGGCCGAGCGGAAGCGGTTCGAGCACTACCTGGCGGCCCAGCGGGTCGACGGCGTGCTGCTGGCATCGGTCCACGGGAACGACCCGCTGCCCGACCGGATCGCGCGGCTGGACCTGCCGGTCGTCATGAACGGGCGGCGTTCGGAGGCCGAGCCGGTGGCCTATGTGGACTCCGACAACATCGGTGCGGGCCGGGCGGCCGTCGCCCACCTCGCGGGGCGCGGCCGGTCCAGGATCGCGACCATCAGCGGGCCGCTGGACATGTACGTGGCCCGCGCCCGTCTGGGCGGCTACCGAGCGGGCCTCGCCGAGGCCGGAATCCAGCCCGACGAGTCGCTCGTGGCGACCGCGGACTTCACCGAGGCGGGCGGCCGGCTGGCGATGCGCGACCTCCTGGAACGCGCCCCCGGCCTGGACGCCGTCTTCGCCGCCTCCGACGTGATGGCGGCCGGCGCGCGCGGCGTGCTGCGCGAGGCCGGCCGGCGGGTCCCCGAGGACGTGGCCCTCGTCGGGGTCGACGACTCCACGGTGGCCCGTCTGATGGACCCGCCCCTGACCAGCGTGCGCCAGCCCATCGAGGAGATGGGCCGCACGATGACCCGGCTCCTGCTCCAGAAGATCGCGGAGGAGTTCGGGGCCGGCGCCGCCCCGGGGCGGGGCATGGGGGAGGAGCCGCGCCGGGTGCTCCCGACGGAACTGGTCGTGCGGGATTCCTCCTGACCCGCTCCGGCAGCCGCCGGGCGCCCCGCACCGAGCGCGCCGAGGCCCGGAGCCCCGCGGAAGGGAATGCTTCCGTAAGGCTCCGGGCTCGTCACCTGCCCTGCCTCACAGCGCCGGGTAGGCGTTCTTCATGAGCTCCTGGAACTGGGCGGAGAACCACTGGCCGGCGAGCGGTGCGTTCGGGAGGGCTCCCGACATGCTGTTGCCGTTGCGTACGTTGCCCGTGTAGGTGGGGTCGCACATCCGGTCGAATCCCTTGCCCTCGTTGTTCGGGATCTCCTTGCTCGCCCCGTCGGACTCGCCCGGGGGCTTGATCCACACGTAGGCGTCGATGCCGGCGGCCGGGGCCGCTTGCGGTCGTTCGCCGAGGCCGGCGCCGGACTGGTTGCACCAGTTGCCGAGGTGGATGCGTCGGTCGTAGCGGCCGCCGTTGACGTAGGTGTCCACGCTCGTCAGCGCGCCGGGTCCGGTCGGGCGGGCGGTGCCGCCCCAGCCGTTGCGGGAGGTGTCGATGAGCATGCCGATGTTGGTGTCGAAGCCCAGGGAGACCAGCTTGGTGCGCATGGCTTGGGCGTACGACAGCTCGTCCGTGTACCGGTTCCAGTCGACCCACTTCGACTGGCGCACGGAGGTGCCGTTGACGGAGTCCTCGATCTTGAAGTTGTCCTCTTTCAGGGCGCTGTAATTGGCGGTGTTGACGATGAAGCCGTGCACACGGGAGAGCGTGGAGCCCTCGGCGGTCGCGGCCTGCTTGAACATCTCGGCGGAGGCGCCGAAGTTGTCGTCCCAGCCGAGCCAGCCGTGATGTCCGGCGTCCACGTAGTTGTAGACGTTGGCGATCGAGCCGAGCTTGTTCAGTGCGTAGCCGACGCCCTTGATGTAGTTGCCGTTGGTCTTCATCACGTCGCAGTTGGCGGTGGCGGTGGGGCGGCCGGAGACGTTGGTGACAAGGTTCGGCAGGGAGTCGATCTCGACGGTGGTGACGATCCGCAGCCCCGAGTACTTGGGTTCGGCGAGGATCGCGGCGATCGGGTCGATGTACTGCGTCTTGTACTTGTCGATCTCGGTGGGGCCCAGTTCGCCGTTGGAGGCGAGCGCGGAGCAGTCCCGTCCGGGCAGGTTGTAGATCACCAGCTGGACGACGAGTTCGCCACTGCCCTTCTGTGTCAGGGCCGCGTCGAGGTGGTCGCGCAGACCCATCGTGCCGCTCGTGCCCGTGACGAGGGCGATGCGGTCCAGCCATACGGCGGTGGGCTGGTTGGACACCCTGGAGCCGCCCGGTTCGGCTGCGGCATGGGCGGACCACTCGGGGTTCACGTACACCTTGGCGCCGGCGTAGGGGTTGTCGACCTTGCCGCCGGTGGGCGGAGGCGTGGTCGGCGGCGTCGTGGGCGGGGTGGTGGGTGGGGTCGTCGGGGGTGTGGTCGGCGGTTGGGTCGGGTCGGTGGCGCCGTGGCAGGTGACGCCGTTGAGCTTGAAGGTCGCGGGGACGGCGTTCGTGCCGGTGTGCGAACCGTTGAACCCGAAGGAGGTCGAACCGCCCGTGGCCAGCGATCCGTTGTAGGACATGCTCTTCGCGGTCACCGCGGCCCCGGACTGGGTGATGTCGGCGTTCCAGCCCTGGGTGACCTGCTGGCCGTTCGCGTAGGACCACTCCACGGTCCAGGAGGCGACCGGATCCCCGGTGTTGGTGACGATCACGTTGGCGCCGAAGCCGGTGTTCCACTGGTTCGTGATCTGGTACTCGACCTTGCAGCCGGCGGTGGCGGCGCCGGCGCCGGTACCGAACGCCGTGGCGGTGGCGCCGGCGACCGTGACGAGACTGAGGGCCGCCAGTAAGGCGGTGCGGGGGATGGTGCGGCTCATTTCGCGGGGTTCCTTTCAGTTCGGGGTGCGCAGGCGGGTCGCGCACCCGGTGTCGAATGGGACGAGTGCCGTGGTGCGGAAGGGTGCCGTCGTACGGAGCGGGTGCGGTCGTAGGAACCGGGCCGTGGCGCGGTCGATGAGCCCGTGTCCGCAGCTGTGCTCGCCGCTCTCGCCCGCGGCCGGGGGGCCGGTCCGCGACCGGGGCGAGGGCGGGGAACGGGTGAGGCACTGGCTCGGGCCGTTGTGGGCGATCCCGGGGACCGGCAGGAAACTGCGGGCCCCGGTCGCATGCACGGCCTCCACCAGGTCCTGCGTGCCGGCGACCGTGGCCGGGGCCGGCAGGTACCGCCGTCGCGCGAGGTCGGCGCTGCTTCGCCGAGCAGTGCCGACAGGCGCGGGATATCGATGAGCGAGTCCTTGCAGCGAGTTGCCGCCCTGACGGCGCGCCGATGCGTGGAACCGCTCCCACTGGTTGGGGCCAGACCGTAGCGCCAAGAGCCGCCAAGCAAAAGAGGAGTTGAGTAAATTCCTCGCAGATTGCTGTCGCTTCTTCACGCGTCTTGACGCCGTCGCGACACGTCTGCACAGTGGGAGCGCTCCCACTGTTCGGAGCCCGTGCGCAGCCGCTTCTCCCATCCCGTCTCCCCGAGCCGCGAGGAGAACCATCCGCATGCCGTCACATCCCCCACCCGGATCCGCCGGACGACGCAAACTGCCGACCGCGTCCGCCATGGCCGTGGCCCTCTCCCTCCCCCTGGGCCTCACGGCCGTCGGCACCACCACCGCCGCGGCCGCGGCGGTGCAGTGCAGCGTCGACTACAGGACCAACGACTGGGGTTCGGGCTTCACCGCCGAGCTCGCCCTCACCAACCGGTCCGCGACCGCCCTCGACGGCTGGACCCTCACCTACGACCACTCCGGCAACCAGCAGCTGACCAACGGCTGGAACGGCACCTGGACCCAGTCCGGCAAGAGCGTCCGCGTCTCGGCCCCGGACTGGAGCAAGACCGTCGCCGCGGGTGCGGCCGTCACCGTCGGCGCCCAGTTCAGCTACAGCGGGACCAACGCCGCCCCCACTTCCTTCGCCGTCAACGGCACCCCGTGCACCGGCGCCCACCAGCCCCCGGTCGCCGTCCTGACCAGCCCCACCGCGGGCGCCGTCTACACGGCCGGCACTCCCGTCCCGCTGGCCGCCACCGCCGCCGCGGCCGACGGCGCCACCGTGGGCAAGGTCGAGTTCTACAGCGACACCACGCTCCTGGGCACGGACACCACGGCACCCTTCACCCTGGATGCCACCGGCCTCGCAGCCGGTTCCCACTCCCTCTACGCCAAGGCCTACGACAGCCTCGGGGCCTCCGCCGAGTCGGCCCCCGTCGGYATCACCGTCGCCGCGGGCCCCGCGCTCGTCGCCACCCCCGCACAGCTCTCCGTACGCCGTGGGGAGACGGGCGCCTTCGACCTGAAGCTCTCCAAGCAGCCGGCCGCGAACGTCACGGTGGGCGTGGCCCGCACCTCGGGCAACACCGACCTCACCGCAGCACCTGCCGCGCTCACGTTCACCCCGGCGAACTGGAACACGGCCCAGAAGGTGACGGTCACCGCCGGGACCACCGGCAGCGGGTCCGCCGTCTTCACCGTGACCGCCCCCGACCACGCGAAGGCCGAGGTGACGGTCGCCGAGCTGGCCGCCGACTCCACGTACGACGCCCGCTTCCTCGACCTCTACGCGAAGATCACGAACCCGGCCAACGGCTATTTCTCGCCCGAGGGCATCCCGTACCACTCCGTCGAGACGCTGATCGTGGAAGCCCCGGACCAGGGGCACGAGACGACCTCGGAGGCCTACAGCTATCTGATCTGGCTGCAGGCGATGTACGGGAAGATCACCGGGGACTGGACCAAGTTCAACGGCGCGTGGGAGACCATGGAGAAGTTCATGATCCCCACCCATGCCGACCAGCCGACGACCGGCTCCTACAACGCCTCCGAACCCGCCACCTACGCACCCGAGCAGGACCTCCCCTCGCAGTACCCGGCCAAGCTCGACGGGGGAGTCGCCGCCGGCGCGGACCCGATCGCCGGTGAGCTGAAGGGCGCGTACGGCACGGACGACATCTACGGCATGCACTGGCTCCAGGACGTCGACAACGTGTACGGCTACGGCAACGAGCCCGGAAAGTGCTCCGCCGGACCGACCGCGACCGGGCCCTCGTACATCAACACCTTCCAGCGCGGACCCGAGGAATCGGTGTGGGAGACCGTTCCGCACCCCACCTGCGACACGTTCGCCTACGGCGGTAAGAACGGCTATCTCGACCTCTTCACCGGGGATGCCTCCTACGCCAAGCAGTGGAAGTTCACCGATGCCCCGGACGCCGACGCGCGTGCCATCCAAGCCGCGTACTGGGCCGACATCTGGGCCAAGGAGCAGGGCAACGGGACCCAGGTCACCGCGACCGTCTCCAAGGCGGCCAAGATGGGCGACTACCTGCGGTACTCCATGTTCGACAAGTACTTCAAGAAGGCCGGGAACTGTGTCGGCCCGACCGTCTGCCCCGCCGGCACCGGCAAGGACAGCGCGCACTACCTGATGTCCTGGTACTACGCCTGGGGCGGTGCCGCCGACACGTCGGCCGGCTGGTCCTGGCGGATCGGCTCCAGCCACGCGCACAGCGGATACCAGAACCCCCTCGCCGCCTTCGCGCTCAGCGCGTACGCCCCGCTGAAGCCCAAGTCGCCGACCGGCGCAACGGACTGGGCGACCAGCCTCGACCGGCAGCTGGAGTTCTACCGCTGGCTCCAGTCCGACGAGGGCGCCATCGCGGGCGGCGCCACCAACAGCTGGCAGGGGCGCTACGCACAGCCCCCGGCCGGGACCCCCACCTTCCACGGCCTCTTCTACGACGAGAAGCCGGTCTACCAGGACCCGCCGTCCAACCAGTGGTTCGGCTTCCAGGCCTGGTCCATGGAGCGGGTCGCCGAGCTCTACGAGCAGACGGGCGACGCGGGCGCCAAGGCCGTGCTCGACAAGTGGGTCGGCTGGGCCCTGTCGAAGACCACGATCAACCCCGACGGCACCTACCGGATCCCCTCCACCCTCAAGTGGTCCGGAGCCCCGGACACCTGGAACGCGTCGGCTCCCGGCGCCAACACGGGCCTGCACGTCACCGTCGCCGACTACACCGACGACGTGGGCGTGGCCGCCGCATACGCCAAGACCCTGACCTACTACGCCGCGAAGTCCGGGAACGCCGAGGCCAAGCGCGTCGCCAAGGCCCTGCTCGACGGCATGTGGGCCCACCACCAGGACCCGCTGGGCCTCTCCGTCCCGGAGCCCCGCACCGACTACAAGCGCTTCAACGACCCGGTGTACGTGCCCAGCACGTGGACCGGAAAGATGCCGAACGGCGACGCGGTGAACTCCTCGTCCACCTTTGCCTCGATCCGTGGCTTCTACAAGAACGACCCGGCCTGGCCGAAGGTCGAGGCCTACCTCGCGGGCGGCGCCGCGCCCGTCTTCACCTACCACCGGTTCTGGGCACAGGCGGACATCGCCCTGGCCATGGGCTCGTACGCGGAGCTGCTCGAATAACAGAGCGCCCCGCCCGGAGACGCTCCGCGTACGACGAGGCCACGCACCGCCTCACGGTGCGGCGACCTGCGGCAGGCTGCCGACGACCCGCTCGATTGCGAGCGCTCCCACTGTGCCCCTCATCCACCGAGGAAGGCTTCACCGTGCCTCCTGTCACCTCCGCCCGCGGCGTGCCCCGTCGCGCGGCCGCCGTGCTCGCCGGCTTCGCGCTGGCGGTCGGCGGCCTGTCCGCGACCGCCCTGACCGTTCCGGCCGCAGCTGCCGCCACCGTGGCCGCCGCTGCCGACTCGCCCGTCCGGGTCAACCAGCTCGGCTACCTGCCCGACGGCCCCAAGCGGGCCACCGTGGCCAGCTCCGCGACCGCTCCGCTCGCCTGGCAGCTGCGCGACGCCTCCGGTGCGGTGGCCGCTTCGGGCGCCACCGCGGTGCGCGGCGCCGACCAGGCGTCCGGCCAGTCCACGCACCTGGTGGACTTCGGCGCGTACACCGGCACCGGCACCGGCTTCACCCTGGTCGTCGACGGCCGGACCAGCCACTCCTTCGACATCTCCGCGTCGCTGTACGACGGACTGCGCGCCGACGGCATGTCGTTCTTCTACCAGCAGCGCAGCGGCATCGCGATCGACGCCGCCCTGGTGGGCGGCAGCGCGTACGCCCGCCCCGCCGGGCACCTGGGCGTCGCCCCGAACAAGGGCGACACCAGCGTCCCCTGCCAATCCGGCGGGTGCGACTACCAACTGGACGTGCGCGGCGGCTGGTACGACGCAGGCGACCAGGGCAAGTACGTGGTCAGCGGCGGCATCTCGGTCTGGGAGATGGTCAACTCCTACGAGCGGGCGCGCCGTTCGGGCGGCGAAGCGGCTCTCGGCGATGCGACGCTGCGGGTGCCGGAGCGCGGCAACGGGACGCCGGACGTGCTGGACGAGGCCCGTTGGGAATTGGAGTTCCTGCTGCGGATGCAGGTCCCGGCCGGGAAGCCGATGGCCGGGATGGCCTTCCACAAGGTGCACGACGCCAAGTGGACCGCCTTGCCGACCCGGCCTGAACTGGACGCCGAACAGCGTGAGTTGCACAAGCCGTCGACTGCCGCGACGCTGAACCTGGCGGCCACGGCCGCGCAGTGTGCCCGGGTCTACGCGCCGTACGACGCCGCGTTCTCCGCGCGCTGCCTGGATGCGGCCCGCCGGGCCTGGACGGCCGCCAAGGCCAATCCGAACGTGCTCGCCCCGGCGAGTGACAGCACTGGCGGCGGTGCGTACGAGGACGCCGACGTCTCCGACGAGTTCTACTGGGCGGCGGCGGAACTCCTGGCCACCACCGGCGAGTCCCAGTACCGGGACGCCGTCACCTCCTCCCCGCACCACGCCAAGCCCGTCGACGCGTTCTGGTGGGGCGGCACCGCGACGCTCGGCCGCATCACCCTCGCCACCGTTCCCGGCGTGAGCCTGCCCGCCGACGACGTGGCGCGGCTGCGCGGCCTGCTGACCACGGCCGCCGATGGCCACCTGTCCACCATGTCCGGACAGGGCTACGCGGTGCCGCTCCCCGCCACCGGGTACGTGTGGGGCTCCAACAGTTCCGTGACCAACAACGCGATGGTGCTGGCCGTCGCGTACGAGATCACCGGGCAACAGCGGTACCGGGCCGGAGCGTTGGAGACCTTGGACTACCTGCTCGGCCGTAACGCGCTCGACCTCTCCTATGTCACCGGCTACGGCGACCGCTATTCCGAGAACCAGCACCACCGGTTCTGGGCGCATCAGAACGACGCCTCGCTGCCGCACCCGCCTGCCGGTTCCTTCGCGGGCGGGCCGAACGCCGGGCTGGAGGACCCGGTGGCCAAGGAGAAGCTGGCGGGCTGCGCACCGGCGGCGTGCTACGTGGACGACATCGGCTCGTACTCCACCAACGAGGTGGCCATCAACTGGAACGCCTCGCTGGCCTGGCTGGCGGCCTTCGCGGCAGAGCGGCGCGGCGCCCCGGCGGCGCCCGTGGTCCAGGTGGCGCCGGCGGCCGTGACGGTCCCGGAGGGCGGCTCGGCGACGGTGGGCGTGCGGCTCTCGGCCGCRCCCGCGCAGAACGTCACCGTGACGGTGGCCCGGAACTCCGGCGACGAGGACCTGTCGGCAGCCGCGACCCTGCTGTTCACCCCGGCCGACTGGGCCAGGGGGCAGCAGGTTTCGGTCCTCGCCGCACAGGACGCCGACGCGTCGTCGGACAGCGCGACGTTCACGGTGCGTGGTCCTGGCGTCCAGTCGGCGACGTTCACGGCGACGGAGGCGGACGACGACGCGTCGGCGGCCGCCTGCACGGTGGCGTACCGGATCGACAACGCCTGGGGCAACGGTTTCACCGCGACGGTGACCCTGAGGAACACCGGAAACTCGACGATCTCCGGCTGGACCCTCGGCTGGAGCTTCGCGGGTGATCAGCGGATCAGCAACGGCTGGAACGCCACGGTGACCCAGTCGGGCAGCACGGTCACCGCCCGGGACGCCGGGTGGAACGGCACAGTGGAGCCCGGCGGCAGCGTGGGCTTCGGCTTCCAGGCGACGTATTCGGGCACCAACGCCATCCCGGCGCGCTACACGCTGGGCGGTGCACTCTGCTCCTGAACGATCGCCACGCCCTGCCCGCCCGCCGCACCGGAATCTCTGGTGCGGCGGGCCGCTCCCGGTGGGCTCAGCTCTGCCGGCCGGTCGAAGCGGCCGGGACGGAGCAGTATGTGCTCGCCCTCGACGCGGGCCGGGCCGGGCGGGCCGACCGGCCGGTACATCTGGCCGAGTAGGCGTCGTGCCGGCGAGGGTGGTTGCAGGGGTTGCGCTGCCAGGGCTCCGGGCCGGGCCCGACCCGCAGCACCCCGGCCTCGTCGACGGCCACGCTGCGGAACCCGGAAGACGAACTCGGCCCCGACCGGCCGGTCGTGGATCCCGAGGGCCGGGACGTCGATCCGCACCGGCGCGTCCGCGTCGGCCTCCACCCGTAGACGTCCCGCACCGCCGGCACGTTGCGGCCGGGCCGCAACTGCTCGGTCACGTCGAACTCGGCCGGCAGACGGCCGGCGTGCCCGCCCAGGTGGCGGGCAGGTCGAAGGTCCGGCGGTAGTCCCCGGTCTCGTTCTCGTCCGGGACGAAGGGCGGGTCGACCGGAATCGGGTAGGCGACGTTGACGTGGATGGGCCGGCCGTAGCCGTGCAGCTGCCAGTGCGAGGGGACGCGAAGGGCGTCCCATGAGCGCGCGCGACCGTACCATCGAAGGTGTCTTGCGGGAAGCGCTGCCATCGGTGGACGACGACGGAGTGGAGCCAGGATGATCCCGGCTCCACTCCATGGTGCGGGCGTGTCACTGGTACTGTGCGAAGAACCTCCAGATCTCGCCCTTCGCCCAGGTGGTGACGCCGCTCTCGTGGGGGAGCCGTCGACCGGACCGGGCAAGTGGCCTCCGTCGTACGCGGCCCATTGGACCGGGTACCCGGTACGGCAGTCCGAGCAGGTGGTGGTGAGGTGCGTCCGGCTGCCCGGCGCGGGCTCGCGCGGGCTCTTCACAGGTCACACCCTTTCGCCGTCGCAGGTCGTCAGGTGCGGGTCCAGCGCTGGTTGCTGCCCCCGGAGCAGGAGTAGAGCTGGATCCGGGTGCCGTTGGCGGCGGCGTTGCCGGCGGCGTCCAGGCAGAGGCCGGACTGGACTCCGACGATGGATCCGTCGGAGTTGAGGCGCCACTTCTGGTTGTCGCCGCCCCAGCAGCTGTAGATCTGGACCTTGGTGCCGTTGCCGGTGCCGGCGGCGTCCAGGCACTTGTCGCCGTAGACCTTGAGCTCGCCCCCGGCGGTGTAGGACCACTGCTGGTTGGTGCGGTTGTTGCAGTCCCACAGGTTGAGCTGGGTGCCGTCGGTGGTGCCGGCACCGGGCACGTCCAGGCAGCGGCCCGAACCGACGCCCTTGACCTGTCCGGAACCGGGCGTGGGGGTCGGAGTGGGGGTGGAGGAGCCGGCGTTGAGCACGTTGAGCACGGAGGTGTAGGCCGGCTTCTTGTTGCCGTTGCCGTCGAACAGCAGCGGCGACTGCTCCGACCGCCAGGAGTCGGTGTCGCGCACACCCCAGACGGTGATGCCGAGGCAGCGCGGGACGGCCAGGCAGTCGTTGGTCACGTTGGCGTAGGTCGTGGCCGAGGCGCCCTGGATGTCGAGTTCGGTGACGGCCACGTCGACGCCGAGGGCGGCGAAGCTCTGCAGGGTGGTGCGGAAGTTGCTGTTGTACGGGCTGTCGTTGTTGAAGTGGGACTGGAAGCCGACGCAGTCGATCGGCACTCCGCGCTGCTTGAAGTCCCGGACCATGGCGTACACGGCCTGGGTCTTCGCCCAGGTCCAGTTCTCGACGTTGTAGTCGTTGTAGCAGAGCTTGGCGGCCGGGTCGGCGGCGCGCGCGGTGCGGAAGGCGACCTCGATCCAGTCGTTGCCGCTGCGCTGCAGGTTGGAGTCGCGCCTGGCCCCCGAACTGCCGTCGGCGAAGGCCTCGTTCACGACGTCCCACTGGACGATCTTGCCCTTGTAGTGGGCCATCACGCCGTTGATGTGGTTGGTCATCGCCTGGCGCAACGCGCTGCCGCTGAGGTTCTGCATCCAGCCGGGCTGCTGCGAGTGCCAGGCCAGGGTGTGGCCGCGTACCCGCTTGCCGTTCTGCACCGCCCAGTTGTAGACGCGGTCACCTGCGGCGAAGTTGAACTGGCCCTGCTGGGGTTCGGTGGCATCGATCTTCATCTCGTTCTCGGGCGTCACCATGTTGAACTCGCGGCCCGCGATCGTCGTGTACGCCGAGTCGCCCAGCCTGCCCGAGGCGACGGCGGTGCCGAAGTAACGGCCGCTCTGCGCGGCCGCGCCACCGAGCGTGCTCTCGGCGGCGTGCGAGGTGAGCGGAGCCACCAGGATGGCGGCCGAAGCGAGGGCGCCGGCGACCAGCGCCGTACGAAGAACGCCGATCTTCCGGCGGGCGGTGGATGGGGGAATGGCATTCGAGCCCATGAAAGAGCCTCCAGGACAGAAATCACGGAAGGATGGGAACGCGGCAGGGGGAATCCGTGTGAACGACTCCGCGTCCATGGGGAAAGGACGCTCACCGTCGGGGCGTAAAGATCCAAGGCCGGAACCCGGCACCCGGACACAGACGGGGGGTATCGCCTCGGGCTTCAGTCTGGAAACACGACAGAAACATGTCAAGACTTTCGAAAGGCTTTCGAGAATTTGGCCCCTCTGAATAGCTCAATGGCCGCTTTTCATAGAGCGATCCTCATCGAAAATATTTCGATGAGGATCGCTCGACTGGGCTGCTGCTGAAACTCAGGCGAAATCAGCGCGGGCCGTGTTGAACTCCAGTGCGGGGGCGGCGTTCCGAACGAGGGACTTGGCCTGCTCCGGCCACCACACACCGGCTGCGGGATCGACGACGCCGTACTCCGGGTCGATGGTGCCGCCCGGGATGCTGCGGTTGCACTGGCCGTCGGACTGGCCGACGGTCTTGATCCACAGGTAGGCGTCCACGAGCGGGACGCGGGTGTTCGCGGTCGGCCGGGCCCCGATGCCGCGACCGGGAGCGTTGCACCAGGTCTGCGGGTCGCCGCTGTACTTGCCTGCGGGCGGGGTGGCGCAGCGTCGGCGACGTCCGCTCCGCCCGGCGCACCAGGTCGCGTACGCGGGATTCGACCTGCTCCGGGGTGCCGTCGGTGAACCAGGCGGCCTCCGGCCAACTGGCCGGCTTCGCCATGGACTTGGCGCCATCGAAGTCCCGGTGGAGGAGGTCGGTGACGGCTTGGTGGGCCGCGTCGCTGTCGGGATCGACGTAGAAGCGGGTGCTCGCGGGAAGCGTGTGGGAGGCCGGCGCGGAGCTCGATCGGGCGGAGGCCGGGGCGAGGGCGCCGAGGAGCAGCGTGAGCGCGCTCGCTGCCAGGACTAATCGGAGGGAGATGCGCACGGGCCTTCGGTGGGGGTGCTCGGGTGCCGGGCCCACCGCGCCTCGCCGGCCGCCCGGCGTCGGACCGCGGAGCTCGCCCCGGCGCCTGGGCCCGGCCTTCGGGGAGGGAAGGGGGTGGGGGCGGGTCAGTAGCCGTAGATCATCTTGTAGGCGACCTCCGGCAGGAACTGTCCGGCCGAGGAGCCGGCCCCGACGCCGCAGTTGCCGTCGGACTCGCCGGGGACCTTGATCCACAGCAGCATCTCGGCACCGCCGCCGCGCTGGGTGGGAGTACCGATCCGGCGGCCGGCGGGGTTGCACCACTGGCCGTCGGAGCCGTTGCCGTTGCGGCTGGTGTCGACGACGAACGGCTTGGTGTAGCCGTAGGAGGCCAGGGCGGAGTTGACCGCGTTGCCGTAGGAGGTGTTCTGGTCGGTGGTGAAGTAGTTGGAGACGTTCAGTACGAAGCCGCGCGCCCCGCTGACCCCGGCGGCGGCGAGCTGCTGCGCCATGGTCGACGCGCCGATCCAGCCGGGGTTCCCGGCGTCGAGGTAGACCCAGGTGTTGGGTGCCTTGGCGTTGAACTGGGCGATCGCGTTCTTCAGCATGGCGTTGCGCTCGGCGATCTGAGCGGCTGTCATGCAGCTTTCGTGGCCGAGCGCGTCGGGTTCCAGGACGACGACGGCCGGGCGRCTGCCGATGCCACTGGCGAAGGCGGCGATCCAGGCGTCGTACGCGGCGCGGCTCCCGGCGCCGCCGCCGGACTGACCGGCGCAGATGTCCCGGTTGGGGATGTTGTACGCGACCAGGACCGGCAACTTGTCGTAGGAGTCCGCGCGGCCGACGTAGGCCCCGGTGGCGGCGCCGATGTCGCCGCTCCAGTTGCCGAACCAGCGGGCCGCCGGGGTGTTGGCGATGGATGTCCGGATCGCCGCCGCCCGACCGTCGCCGGGGTTCGCGTTGGTCCACCGCAGGGCGGAGTTGTCGGGGTCGGTGTAGAAGCCGCTGGTCATGGTGGTCGGGTCGGCGGCGTACGCCGGGCCGGCGTTGATCAGGGCGAGACCGGCGGTGAGGGCACCGGCCAGCAGGGCGGACGCGGCTCGGACGGACTTGCGCATGGTTCTTCCTCCGGTGGGGGTGGGGAAGTGGAAGCGCTTCCAGTTGTGGCGTGGGGTCGGATCGCGCTGAGGGGATGATTGGGGCCGTCGTCGGGGTGTGTCAAGTGGTTGAACACGGGAGTACCGGCGTCGTCCGGGATGGCGTCATTGGTTGGAAGCGCTACCGGATCGAGACCAAGGACGGCATCCGAGTGCAGGTCCGAAGCCGGGCGGTGCATGGAATCATGGCCGCTGTTCGCCGTCCGCATGAGCCCGAGGAGCAGTTCTTCCATGGAGCCGTCACCCAAGCGCGTGCCGACCCTCGACGAGGTGGCCGCACGCGCCGGTGTGTCGCGCACGGCGGCCTCCCGGGTGATCAACAACGCCCCGCACGTCAGCCGCGCCAAGCGGGAGGCGGTCCAACGGGCGGTGCGCGAGCTGGATTTCGTGCCCAATCCGTCCGCGCAGGCCCTAGCGAACCGCAGGGTCGGAGCGGTGGTGCTGGCGCTCTCCAGCGACGAACCGGGGCTGTTCGCGGACCCGTTCTTCGCGGAGGTCATCGTCGGCGTCAGCGCGGCGCTGGAGCAGACCGAACTGGAACTGATCCTGCTGCTGGCCAACACCCCGCGCGGCCGGGAGAGGTTCGAGCGGCTGTTGCGCTCCCGCCGGGCCGACGGAGTCATGCTGATGGCGCTGCGGGGCGACGATCCGCTGGGCCGCCTGGGCGAGGAGGTCGATCTGCCCGTCGTCTTCGGCGGACTCCCGCTCGTCGGGGAGCCCACGTGGTACGTGGACGCCGACAACCGGGGCGGTGCCCGCCTGGCCGCCGAGCACTTCGCGCGCACGGGCCGCCGACGGCCCGTCATGATCACCGGCCAGGTGGACGCCAGGGCCGCGGTCGCGCGGGAGCAGGGGTTCGCCGACGGTCTGACCTTGTCCGGCCTGCCCCTGCTCGGGGTCGAGCCCGGGCAGTTCACCGAGGAGGGTGGAGCCGAGGCGATGGAGCGGCTGCTCCGGGCGCACCCCGCTCCCGACGCGGTGTTCGCGGCCTCCGACGCGATGGCCGTCGGCGCTCTGCGCACCTTGCGGGAACGGGGGCTCCGGGTGCCCGAGGACGTCGCGGTGATCGGCTTCAACGACCTGGCGAGCGCCCGGCACACCAGCCCGCCGCTGACCACGGTCCATCAGCCGGTACGGGCGCTGGGGCAGGAGATGGCCAGGATGCTGGTCAGTGTCATCGAAGGACACCGCCCCAGCCCGTTGATCCTCCCGACCCGCTTGACCGTGCGCGAGTCCGCCCCCGATCTGCCCGCGTCCGCCTGACCGGCGGGCGCCTGCGGCAGGGGCGGCCCCATCGGACACCCCCGGCGCGGGGTCAGATGAATCGCCACAGGTGGTCGTTGGTGCCGTTGTCGTCCCAGAGGACGGCCTGTGCTCCCTGGGCGGTGGAGGCGCCGGAGACGGCGAGGACGCGGCCGCTGTTGGCGCACTGGATCCTGAAGGTGTCGCCGCCGCCGTGGCGCAGGCGCCACCGGTGGTCGGCGGTGCCGTTGTCCGCCCACTGGACGATCCGGGCGCCGTTGGCGGTGCCGCCGTTCTCCACGGCGAGGACCTTGCCGCTGTGGGAGTTGCGCAGGCGCAGGTGGCCGTCGGTGTCGACGACGGCCGTCCAGAGGTGTTCGGCGGTGCCGTTGTCGTCCCACTGGACGGCGAGGCCGCCGTCGGCGATGGACATGTCCCGCACACCGAGTACCCGCCCGCTGGCGACGTTCTGGATGCGCCTGGCGCCATCGGGGACGAACTGCCACTGGCCGGCGGCGGCTCCGGTGTCGGGCACCTGTACGGCCGCGGCGCCGTTGGCGGTGGCGCCGCCTTCGATGCCGAGCAGCTTGCCGGTGTGGACGTTTTGAAGCTTGTGGTAGCCGTTGCCGGCGTCGACGACGGTCCACCGGTGGTCGGGGGTGCCGGTGTCGCCCCACTGGAGGATCGGGGCGTTGTCGGCGGTGGACATGTCCTTCACGCCGAGGACCTTGCCGCTGTTGAGGTTGCGCAGCCGCAGTGCGGTGCCGTCGACGAGGAGGAGCCAGTCGTGGTCGGCGGTGCCGGAGTCGGTCCACTGCAGAGCGAGACCCCCGTCGGCGGTGGACATGTCACGGATGCCGAGGACGAGTCCGCTGGCCGCGTTGACGAGACGGAAGCCGGGGGTGTCGGTCCGCCAGTAGACGGTGTAGTTGAAACCCTGGGCGTCGTGGAAGGGGGCGAGGTCGACCTTCGTCCCGTTGGCGGTGGCCGTGAAGGCGAGGGCGGTGCTGCTGGTCCGGGTGATCGAGGAGGGGTCCAGGGCCGGGAGGGAGGACAGTTTGGTGCTGCCGTAGTTGCCGGCGAGGACGGCGGGGCCGTAGGTGATCGCCGCGACACCGGGGCTGTCGTTGGCGGCCTGGAGGGCCGCGCGCATGGGGAGCTTCACGGTGACGGTATCGCCGGAGGCCCAGGACCGGGTGAGCGTGGCGTAGGTGCCCGGACTGGCCGTGACGGTCTGGGCGACGCCGTTGACGCTGAGGGTGGCGCCCGAAGCCCATCCGGGGATGCGGACGCGCATCGACCAGGTCCCGCCGACGCCGACGCCGACGCCGCCGGTGACCTTGATCGTCGTGGTGTCGTCGGCCGGGTAGGAAGTGGTCTGGGTGACGGTGATGCCTCGCTGGGTCCACTCCAGGACGGAGGGGAGGAACAGGTTCACCGTGAGGGTGGTGCTGCCGTCGTGGAAGTAGATGGAGTCCATCAGCTTCGTGTTGGACTCGATGCCCGTTCCCTGGCAGCACCAGAACGTGTCGTAGTCGGTGCTCCAGGTGCCGCCGCCCCACGCCGGGCCCTTGCCGCGGCGGCCGCCCGGGTTGAGGGGGGTGAAGTAGGTGACGTGCCCGTGCGGGTCGGCCGGGTTCTGGGCTCCGATGACGTGGTTGATCAGGGCCTTCTCGTAGAAGTCGAAGTACGACGCCCGGCCGGGGTCCAGCTGCCACAGTTCTCGGGTCAGCTTGAGCATGTTGTACGAGTTGCAGAGCTCGCAGGTGTCGGCGACGAGGAAGCCGGAGATAACGTTCGGGGCCCGGAAGTGTTCCGCCTGGCTGTTCCCGCCGATGGCGTAGGTGTGCGAGGTGGTGCAGATCGTCCACGCGTTGACGGCGATGTCGCGGTAGCGGGTCGTCCCGGTGGCCTTGTACTCGCGGACGGCTCCGATCCACTTGGGTACCTGCGTGTTGGCGTGCAGCCCGTTCAGTTGGTCCAGGTTCGCGGCGAGGGGGTCGAAGACCGCCGCATGGTCGAACCGCTGCGCGGTGGTCAACCAGCGTGCGTCGCCGGTCTGTTGGTGGAGATCGGCCAGCACCTCGTTCATGCCGCCGAACTCGACGCCCATCAACGACTGCATCGTGCTCCGGCTGAGCGCGGCGGTGCGCCGGTCGACCCAGTCCGCGAGCGCGAGGAGCACGTCGCGGGCCTGCGTGTTGCCGATGAGGCGCCATACGTCGAGCAGACCGGCCATGGTCTTGTGGACGCAGTAGTACGGGACGTTCCCGTTCTTCAGCGTGCCCGCTTCGAGGTTGGTGAAGTCGGCCTCGGGGAAGCCCGACAGGTAGCCGGCGGAGAAGCCCGCGGTGGAGTTGTTGGCCTGGCACTCGGCGAGTTCGGCCACCATACGGTCGGCCTTGTCGCGGCAGGTGGTGTCCCCGGCCGCGGCGTAGGCCTGGGCCCATGCCGTGAGGAAGTGGCCCTGCACGTGGGTGCGGAAGGGGAACGCCGGGTCGTCCCATCCTCCGTTCGGGGCCGCGGCGTTGGTGGAGAGCCGGTGGTTGGAGCGGAAGTTGTACAGCAGGCGGTCGACGTCGATGAAGCGGAGATAGGCCAGGGTGCGGTTCTGATTGTCGAGCCAGCGGCTGCTGGTGAGCCGGACCTGGCCCAGACCGAACGGGAACGCCGACACTCCGACGTCGGACCTGACCGGGGGCGTCTGCGCCGCCGCGGAGACGGTGTCCAGTACGGGGCCGACAGCTGCGGCCAAGGCCGCGACGCCGGTCGCCTTGATCATGGAGCGGCGGCTGAAGGGCGGAACCGGCATGGCGAACTCCATGGTCCGTGGGGGGTGAGGGCGCCGCGCACAAGGGCTGTCGAGCCTCGACAGGTGGCAGCGAGGTCGGCGCGGCGGCCGCCTGCTGGGCACGAGTGTTAACGCTCACAATTGGCGTGTCAATACTTTCGACGGGCGGCGGCGACAAGACCGTCCCGCGCACCGCGCGCAGCCGGTCCAGGCGGTTCCTATGGGCTCGGGTAAGCGATGTCGAACCGCGTGAAGTGGGCTTGGTTGGTGGAGGGACGGCCGTTGGAGGTGGCGTAGAGGCCGAGCTGGATGCTGGTGAACAGCGGGGTGAGGAAGGTGGCTTCGACGGTGGTCAGGTCCTGCCAGGCTCCGTCGGGTGCCGCGTGGGCGAAGGTGTGGCTGAAGCCGCGGATGCGGACCCCCAGGCGAATGGGGCCCGCAGGGACGCGAACGCCGGCCAGGACCTCGGCCCCGCGACCCAGGCTGAGTCCTTCCGCGGTGCGGAGGAAGAGGAGGTGGGTGTCGTCGTCCAGGACTACGGCGAGGCCCGCCTGTTCCTCCGGTGCGGTGGGGGTGAAGTACAGCTCGGTGGAGACGTCGCAGGCGGGCTGCTCCAGGGGGCGGGCCAGGAGGGACGGGGTGGTGCGTTCACCGAGGCGTTCGGGGCGGAGCTGGAGGCGGAGCCCTTCGCCGGTGGTCCAGAACCGCTCCCGCGGCGTGCGCAGGATGTTCCAGTCCGCGCGGAGCGTGGCGAAGTGGTCGTGGACGGGGCGGCGGAGGTCGGTGTGGACGACGGGGGAGAAGACCGGCCAGCCCGCGTCCCAGGTGATCCGGCTGAGGAAGGTCTCGCGGCCGAGGGCGGAGCCGGGGCGGACGCCCAGGAGGACGGCCCGCCAGTCGCCGTTCGGGGTTTGGACGAGGTCGGCGTGCCCGGTACAGGTGACCGGACCCTTGGCGGGCGGTAGCACCGGATTGCCGGGGGCGCCCTCGTAGGGGCCGGTCACGCGGTCGGCGCGGGCGGCCACCACGCTGTGGTCCACATCGGTGCCGCCCTCGGCGGTGAGCAGTAGATAGGCGCCGGCGGTCTTGTAGAGGTGCGGGGCTTCCGACCATCGGGCGCCGGGGCGGCTCCCCGACCACAGGACGTGCTCGGGTCCCGTCAGCCGTCGTTCCCGGGGAAGGTATTCGCGCATCCAGATCTCGGTGCGCCCCGCGGCTTCGTCCACGACGCGTGCGGCCGTGAACCAGGCCCGGCCGTCCCCGTCGCTCTCGCCGCCGTCGCTCTCGCCGCCGTCGCCCTCGCCGTCCCCGTGCCCGTGCCCCTCGCCGTCGTCCGGTCCGTCGTCGAAGAACAGCGACGGATCGAAGCCCTCGCCCTCCAACCAGTGGGGCTCCGACCACGGCCCCGCCGGGTCGGTCGCGGTGACGACGAAATGACCGGGGCCGTCCATCAACGTGCAGACGAGGTGGAAGACCCCGTCATGGTGCCGGATCGTCGGCGCGAACAGACCCCGGGAGGGCTCGCACCCGTCGAGGTCGAGCTGGGACGCCCGGTCGAGCGCGGAGCCGATGCGCCGCCAGTTCACGAGGTCGCGGCTGTGGAACACGGGAAGGCCCGGGAACCACTCGAAGCTGGACGTCACCAGGTAGTAGTCCGCTCCCACCCGGCAGACGGACGGGTCGGGCCGGAACCCGGGCAGCACGGGATCACCGAAGTAACCGGTCACGGAGCCGGGACGATCTCGACCGGCACGGACAGCACCCGGTCGGCCGCAGGGTGACGTACGGGCCCCTCCAGGGTGAAGGAGCCCTGGAGCGGAAGATCGCCGCTGGACCGTCCGACGGCCACGCCGATCTCCCCGGGCTCCACTCTTCTGCGCAGGTCGAGCCCGGTGAAGGAGGTCCGGTCGGCATGGACCGAGAAGGTGATCCGGGAGGCCGCGCCCGGCCGCAGTTCGACCCTGGCGAATCCGGCGAGCCACCGCTGCGGCCGGACGACGGACGCCACGGGGTCGGAGAGGTACAGCTGGACCACTTCGGTCCCGGCCACCTCGCCGACGTTGCGTACGGTGACCGAAACGGCGACGGCCCCGTCCGTCGCGGCGACGGGATCCACGGAGAGCTCCGAGCAGGTGAAGCTGGTCCAGCTCAGCCCGTGGCCGAACGGGAACAGCGGGGTCGGGTCCACCGAGCTCCAGTCGGTGTGCCCGCCGAGCCTGGCGTGCAGGTAGGTGCCGGGCTGGCCGCCGGCCTGGCGGGGGATGGAGACGGGCAGCCGCCCGGACGGTTCCGCGGCGCCGCTGATGATCCGGGCCAGCGCCGTTCCGCCCTCCTCGCCGGGGAAGAAGGCCTGCACCACGGCCGATGCGCGCTCGGCGAGCGCGCCGAGCGCGTAGGGCCGTCCGGAGACGAGGACCAGGACGGTCGGCACCTGCGAGTCCAGCACGGCGGAGGCGAGTGCGGCCTGGTCGCCGGGCAGGTCGAGGGTCTCGGCGTCGCAGCCCTCTCCGGAGGTGCCCCGGCCGAACATGCCGGCCCGGTCCCCGAGCACGAGCAGGTTCACGTCTGGATCCTCCTCGGTGACCGTGAACCCGGCAGCGGTGAGCGCCTCGCCGAGCGTTGGGATCTCCAGGCCGAGGTCGCCGGGCAGCGCGACGTGGTTGGGGAAGGAGTAGCAGCCGAGGAAGGACTGGGGGTCGTCGGCGTAGGGCCCGCTGATCGCGACCCGGCACGGCCGCAGCGGCAGGATGCCGTCGTTGGCGAGCAGCACGGTGGACCGTTCGGCCAGGAGCCTGGCCAGTGCCCGGTTCTCCGGCGGGTCGAGGTCGACCGGCTCGGGCTTGACGGGTTCCCAGTCGGGGTCGAGCAGGCCGAGCTCGGCCTTCTGGAGCAGGACCCGTTCCGCGGCCCGGTCGATGAGCTCCTCGGGCACGCTTCCCGCCCGTACGAGTGCGGTCAGCGGCTCGCCGTAGCACCGGGCCGTGGGCAGCTCGACGTCGATTCCGGCGGTCAGCGCCAGCGCGCCGGCTGCGCCCCGCGAGCCGGTGACACCGTGCCGGGTCTCCAGGAAGGAGACGGCGTAGTAGTCGGCGACGACGACACCGCCGAACCCCAGCTCGCCCCTGAGCAGTTCGGTCAGCAGCCGTTCGTCGGCGGCCCCCGGAACGCCGTCCACGTCGGTGTAGCTGTTCATCACCGACCGGGCTCCCCCCTCGCGCAGTGCCCGTACGAAGGGCTCGACCAGTACGTCGGCGAACTCGCGCGGTCCCGAGGCGACGGGGGCCATGTTCCGGCCGCCGCGCGAGGCCGAGTACCCGGCGAAGTGCTTGAGCGTCGCCACGATCCCGGAGCCCTCCAAGCCCTGCACATAGGCGGTGCCGATGGCTCCGACGAGGTAGGGGTCCTCGCCGATGCACTCCTCGGTCCTGCCCCACCGGTAGTCGCGGACCACGTCGAGGACCGGAGCCAGCCCCTGGTGGACGCCGACCCGCCGCATCCCCGCGCCGATGGCGGCGGCCATCCGGCGCACGAGTCCGGGGTCGAAGGAGGCGCCCCAGGCCAGTGGCCCGGGGAAGACCGTCGCTCCGAACGTCATGAATCCGGTCAGACACTCCTCGTGAGCGACCGCCGGTATCCCGAACCGGCCGGCTCCGGTCACCTGCCGCTGGAGCGAGGCGAGCCGCTCCATCCCGGCTTCCGCGGTGATCGGCGCGGTTCCGTACACCCGGGTGAGCTGGCCGAGGCCGTGGGCGACGATGTCGTCGAGGCCGGCCGCGGGCTCGCCGGAGTCGTCCTCCATCGGCGCGACGGGTGCGCCCGGATCCGAGGGCAGCGCCCAGAAGCCGGCGAGCTGACCCGCCTTCTCCTCCAGCGTCATCCGCTTCAGCAGATCGGCGACTCGTATGGACGCGGGCACGAGGGGGTCACGCCAGGGCTCGGTCAAGGAGTTCTCCTAGGAACGGGGCGGGGCGGTGGAGAGCCGGACCTTGAGCTCGGTCGAGAGCTCCATCCGGGGGCTGACCAGGGGCTGGCCGTCCAGGAGCTGGAAGAGTGTGCGGGCGGCGAGCCGGCCCATCTCCTCCAGCGGCTGACGCACCGTCGTCAGCGGCGGCGACAGCCATTCGCACATCGGCAGGTCGTCGAAGCCGACCACGCTGAGGTCCTGCGGGATGCTCAGTCCGCCCTGCCGGGCGGCTTCGTAGACGCCCATGGCCTGCTGGTCGCTGCCGGCGAAGACGGCGGTCGGCGGCTCGGGGAGGGCGAGCAGTTCCCGGGCGCGCTGGAACCCGCCCTCGTGCTGGAAGTCGCCGAACCGGATCAGGTCGCGGTCGACCTCGATCCCGGCCCGCTCCAGCGCGGCGCGGTACCCGTCGATGCGGGCCTGACTGCAGAGCATCTCCTTGCGCCCGCCGATCGCGGCGATCCGGCGGTGCCCCAGCTCCAGCAGGTGTTCCGTGGCGGCGAGTCCGCCCGCCCAGTTGGTCGCGCCGATGCTCGGCACACCGTTGCCCGGCAGGTCGATCGGGTCGATGACGACGAGTGCCACCCCGGCCTGTTCGACTTGGGCGCGCTGGGCCTGGGTGACCGAGGCGGTGACGAGGATGACGCCGTCGCTGTGGTGCAGGACCGGCAGTGCGGCCCAACTCGAAGGCGTGGCCTCGCCCGGCGGGACGAGCGATACGACGGTGCCGACGCTGCGCCGGGCGCACTCGGCTTCGACGCCGCGCAGTATCTCCACTGCCCACGCGCTGTCCAGACCGCCGATGATCAGGTCGACCAGGCCGGACCTGCGGGCCCTGGCCTGCGCGCCGGGGTGGAGGTAGTTGTGGGAGCGCAGCAGGCTCTCGATCCGTTCGCGTGTCGCGGGTGCGACGTCGGAGCGGCCGTTGACCACCTTGGACACGGTGGCCTGGGAGACCCCCGCCTCAGCGGCGATGACGGCCAGGGTCGGGCGCTGCTCGCTCAATTCTCTCCTCCACGCGGACGCCTTGGGTTAGCGACAGGTATCGCAAACTTTCGAAGAGTTTCCGGTCGGCGCGACCCGGTTGTCAAGCCATAAGTAGGCTGCTGCGAAGGGAAATTCAGTAAGAAGGCTTGACCGGGGGGCTCCACGTTCCTAGTTTGTGGCAGCACCAATTCGAGAATGTTACGAAACATTTTCGAAGCGAACCGGCATTCACCACCCCGGAGGTCCCATGGCCAGCACACCCCCGAGTCGACGAAGCTTCCTCGCGCTCTCGGGCCTGACCGCTCTGTCCGTCTCGCTCACCGCGGCCTGCGGCGGCGGGGGCTCCGGCTCGGGGTCGGCGGCCGACGGCAAGGTGACCTTCGCGTGGTGGAACATTGCCACGACGGAGCCGGGCAAATCCCTGTTCCCGCAGATCTCCTCGGCGTTCACGACCGCTCACCCGAACATCACGATCAAGACGACCTCGTTGGAGAACGAGGCGTTCAAGTCCAAGCTGACGGCCAACACTTCATCGGGCAAGCTCCCCGATGTCTTCCAGACCTGGGGCGGCGGTGTTCTGCGGCAGCAGGTCGACGCGGGGCTGGTCGAGGACCTCACCGAGGCGTTCGGCTGGTCGTCCGACCTCACACCGCTCTCACTGCAGGCCTATCAGTTCGAGGGCCGGACCTACGGGGTGCCCTACGACGTCGGCATGGTCGGCTTCTGGTACAACAAGAAGCTCTTCGCCCAGGCCGGGATCACCGCTCCGCCGGCCACCTGGGCCGAGTTCCTCGAAGACGTCAAGAAGCTCAAGGCGGCGGGCGTCACTCCGATCGCCCTCGCGGGCAAGGAGAAGTGGCCGGGCCACTACTACTGGGCCTACCTCGCGATGCGCGTCGCGGGCCTCCCCGCGCTGCAGCAGGCCGCGACCACCAAGGACTTCACCGGCGCCGGCTTCGTCCGGGCGGGCACCCACCTCAAGGAACTGGTCGACCTCCAGCCGTTCCAGACGGGCTTCCTTGGCGTCGGGTACTCCACCCCCGGCGGCCAGGCCGCGACCATGGGCAACGGCAAGGCCGCCATGGAGCTGATGGGGCAGTGGGCGCCGTCGGTACAGAAGGACGCGGGCGCGGACCTCGGAGCGGACCTGGGCTTCTTCCCCTTCCCGACGGTCGACGGCGGCGTCGGCCAGGCCACCGAGGTGTTCGGCGGTGGCGGTGGCTTCGCACTGCGCAAGGGGGCCCCGAAGGAGGCGCTGGACTTCCTGAAGTTCTTCGTGCTGGAGAACGAGTCCAAGCTGCTGGCCTCCAACGGCTACCTGCCGGTGGTCAAGGGCGCGGAGAGCCGGCTCACCGAGCCCAACAGAAAGGTGGTGGCCGACAGCCTGGTCAAGGCGACGGGCTTCCAGCTCTTCCTCGACCAGGCCTACCCGCCCGCGGTGGGCCAGGAGGTCAACGACAGCGTCGCCGACCTCATCGCGGGCAAGAAGACGCCCGAGCAGGTCACCAAGTCGATCACCGAGGCTGCGAAGGGTGCCTAGCTCCGTGTCCACCCTGACCAAGGAGCGGAGGAAGGACGCCGTGCCGGCGCACCCGCCCGCCCGGCCGCCGCGGTCGCTCCTGCGCGGGTGGGGAAGCTGGGCGTCGGTCGCCTGGTTCCTCGTTCCGGCTCTGGTCCTCTTCCTCGTCTTCGTCCTGGCACCGATCGTCGTCGCCGTCTACACGGGCTTCTTCAAGTGGGGCGGGACCGGCCCCCTGGACGACTTCATCGGCTTCGAGAACTACGCCACGCTCTTCCGCGATCAGGTCTTCCTGGGCGATCTGAGGCGCGGGCTGTACCTGATCGCCCTGTCGATCACAGTGCAGTTGCCGTTCGCGCTGTTCACCGCGGTCCTGCTCAACCAGCGGCTGCGCGGCCGGGCCGTCTACCGGATGCTGTTCTTCGCGCCGTACGTCCTGTCCGAGGTGGTCACGGCGGTCCTCTTCACGATGATCTTTCTTCCCGGTGCGGGCATGGCCGACCATCTCGTCGGCGCCCTCGGCCTGGAGGGGCTGCAGGGGAAGTGGTTCGCCGATCCCTCGACGGTCATGCCGACCCTGTTCGTGGTCATGACCTGGAAGTACTTCGGCTTCCACATGATGCTCTTCCTCGCCGGACTGCAGAGCATCCCGAGCGAGATCCTGGAGGCCGCCTCCATCGACGGCGCGGGCGCATGGCAGCGCTTCCGGCACGTGACGCTGCCGTTGCTCGGCCCGACGATCCGGATCAGCGCCTTCCTTTCGATCATCGGGGCCATCCAACTCTTCGACCTGGTGTGGGTCATGACGGCGGGCGGGCCCAACCACTCGTCCGAGACCATGGCGATCTCGATGTTCCAGTTCGGGTTCAAGCGCTACCAGGTCGGCTATGCCAGTGCGATCAGCGTGGTGCTGTTCATGATCAGCCTGGTCTTCTCCCTCTTCTACCAGCGCTATGTGCTCCGCCGTGACCTGAGCGGGGCCGTCACCTCGGGAGGTGGCCGATGAACGCACGCAGGACGGCACGAGGCCTGTCGCTGCACGCCGTGGTCTGGCTGATCGGCGCGTTCGTCGTCGTGCCGCTGGTCTACGCGGTGCTCTCCGGGTTCAAGAGCACCGGCGAGCTGACGACCAACCCGTTCGGGCTGCCCGAACACTGGAAGGCCGGCAACTACACCGGCATCCTCGGCGACGGAACGTTCTGGCGGCAGATCGCCAACAGCGCGGGCATCGCGATCGGCACGACCTGCTGCACGGTGGCGGCCTCCGCGATGGCGGCGTTCGCGCTGGCCCGCTACGCCTTCCGGGGCAGGGAGCTGTTCTACACGCTGTTCACGATCGGGCTCATGTTCCCGTTCGCCGTGGCCGTCCTGCCGTTGTTCCTGCTGCTGCGCAATTTCGACCTGCTCGACAACCCGCTCGGAGTGGTCCTCCCGCAGGCGGCCTTCGGGCTCCCCATGACGATCACCATCCTGCGCGGCTTCTTCCGGACCATCCCGGCGGAGGTCGAGGAGGCGGCCATCATGGACGGCTGCGGCAAGTTCCGCTTCTTCTGGAAGATCCTGCTGCCGATGGCGCGTCCGGCGCTCGGCACGGTGTCGGTGCTGGCGATCGTCGCGAGCTGGAACAACTTCTTCCTGCCGCTGCTGGTGTTCAACGACCCGAAATGGCAGACCATCCCGGTCGGAGTCCAGCAGTTCCAGGGCCAGTACTCGACCGACTACGCACTCGTCCTCGCCTACATCGTGCTCGCCATGGTCCCCGCCCTCGCGTTCTACGCCGTCGCCGAGCGGCAGTTGATCGGCGGCCTCACGGCGGGCGCCACCAAGGGCTGACCCGTCCCGCGCGACCTCCACCCCCGAGGAGACCTTGTGAAACGTCTGATCGCCCTGGCAGTCCCATATTTGTTAGCGCTAACATCACAGGCCGTTGCCGCCCCCGTCCAAACGCCCGCGCCCGCCCCCGCCCCCGCGCGAACCAGCATCGACTTCCGCACAGCGCTCCAGCCCATCGACGGATTCGGCTTCTCGATGGCCTTCCAGCGGGCCGACCTGCTGCACGGCGCGCGCGGCCTCAGCCCGGCCAAGCAGCGCGAGGTGCTCGACCTGCTGCTCAACAAGGACAAGGGCGCGGGCCTGTCGATCCTGCGCCTGGGCATCGGGTCGTCGACCGACAGGGTCTACGACCACATGCCGACGATCCTGCCGGCCGACCCCGGCGGCCCGGACGCCCCACCGAAGTACGTCTGGGACGGCTGGGACGGCGGCCAGGTCTGGCTGGCCAAGGAGGCCAAGGCCTACGGCGTCAAACGGTTCTACGCCGACGCCTGGAGCGCCCCGGCCTTCATGAAGACCAATGGGAGCGAGAACAACGGCGGTGAGCTGCGGCCCGAATGGCGTCGGGCCTACGCGAACTACCTAGTCCAGTACGCGAAGTTCTACCGTCAGGAAGGCATCGGGATCACCGACCTGGGATTCACCAACGAACCCGACTGGACGGCGACCTACGCCTCGATGCGGTTCACCCCGCAGCAGGCCGCGGACTTCCTCAAGGTGCTCGGGCCGACCGTCCGCGCATCCGGACTGAGGGCCGAGCTGATCTGCTGCGACGCCGCCGGCTGGGACCGGCAGGTCGCCTACACCGAGGCCATCGAGGCGGACCCCGCCGCCGGCACGTCCGTGCGGACCGTCACCGGCCACCGCTACAGCGGTCCGACCGCGGTCGCGCAGCCGACGGACAAGCCCGTGTGGATGTCGGAATGGTCTCCGGACGGTGCCACCTGGAACGAGAACTGGGACGACGGCAGCGGCTACGACGGTCTCGCCGTCGCCGCCGACATCCAGAACACCCTGACCACCGGCAACGCCAGTGCCTACGTCTACTGGACCGGCGCGTCCCTCGGCGCGACCCGGGGGCTCATCCAGCTCGCCAACCCCGGAGACGACTACCGGGTATCCAAGCGGTACTGGGCCCTGGCCGCCTTCAGCCGCTTCATCCGGCCCGGCGCCGTCCGCGTACCGGTCACGAAAGCCGACCCGGCACT
This sequence comes from Streptomyces sp. M-16, assembly GCF_052114405.1. NCBI lineage: Bacteria > Bacillati > Actinomycetota > Actinomycetes > Kitasatosporales > Streptomycetaceae > Streptomyces > Streptomyces sp. M-16. The sequence goes on from NZ_JBFRER010000001.1 coordinate 114,380, forward strand.
GCAGATCACGGCCTTCCGCAACGCCGACGGCAGCCGCGTGATCGAAATCCTCAACACCGCGACCACCGAAAGCTCCACCGAGTTCTCCCTTCGCGGCGGGCACGACCGGCACCCCGACGGCTACGTCACCGACGGGACCCGCTCGATCACCCCGGCCGACATCGTCTCCACGCACGGCACCACCCTCACGGCGACTCTCGCCCCGCGCGCGCTGACCACGATCGTCCTCGACTGAACCGCCCGCACCCCGAGGAGCAACCCGCCATGTCCATACCCATGTCCGCACCCATGTCCCGGATCCTCACCGCCCTGTCCGCCGCCATCTGCCTCTCGGCCGGTCTCGCCGCAGCGCCCGCAGCCGCCGAGCCCCGTCCCAGGACGCTTGGCGAACTGGCCGCGAAGCACCACAAGTACTTCGGCTCCGCCACCGACAACCCCGAGTTCACCGACGCCGCCTACCTGAAGCTCCTCGGCAGCGAATTCGGCCAGACCACCCCCGGCAACGCCATGAAGTGGTACGCCACCGAGCCCGTGCGCGGCGTCTTCGACTTCACCGACGCCGACAAGGTCGTCGCGTTCGCCAAGGCCCACCACCAGAAGGTCCGCGGCCACACCCTCATCTGGCACAACCAGCTCCCCGCATGGCTCACCGAGGGCACCTGGAGTGCCGACGAGCTGCGTGCCGTCCTCAAGAACCACATCCAGACGGAGGTCCGGCACTTCAAGGGTCAAGTGATCCACTGGGACGTCGTCAACGAGGCCTTCAACGAGGACGGCACCTACCGTGAATCGCTCTTCTACAAGACGCTCGGCCCCGGCTACATCTCCGACGCCCTGCGCTGGGCCCACGAGGCCGACCGGCACGCCAAGCTGTACCTCAACGACTACAACGTCGACGGCACAGGCCCCAAGAGCGACGCCTACTACACCCTGATCAAGCAGATGAAGGCCGACGGGGTCCCGGTGGACGGCTTCGGCATCCAGGGCCACCTGGCGCTCCAGTACGGCTTCCCCGGCTACGTCCAGCAGAACATGGAGCGCTTCGCCGGCCTCGGGGTCGACGTCGCGATCACCGAGCTCGACATCCGGATGGCCCTCCCCGCGACCCCGGAAAAGCTCGCCACACAGGCCACCTGGTACGCCGACTACGTCAAGGCCTGCATGGCGGTCAAGAAGTGCGTCGGAGTCACCATCTGGGACTACACGGACAGGTACTCGTGGATCCCCTCGGTCTTCCCCGGCGAGGGCGCGGCGCTGCCCTACGACGAGAACCTGCTGCCCAAGCCCGCCTACCACTCGATCAAGGAGGTGTTGGGCGGATGATCAGGACGGCGATCGTCGGAACGGGCGGGATCGCGGGCATCTGCCACGTTCCCGCCCTCCGCGCGCAGGCGCACCGGGCCCGGATCGTGGCAGCCGTCGACGTGGACGCCGCGCGCGCCCAGGCGTTCGCGGCCGAACACGGCATCCGCGCGGTCTACACCGACCTGCACACCATGCTGGGGGAGCAGAGCCCGGACCTCGTGCACCTGTGCACGCCTCCGTTCCTGCACGCCGAACAGGCCGTGGCCTGCCTGGAGGCGCAGGCGTGGGTGTGGTGCGAGAAGCCGGTGGCCCTGTCGCTGGCCGAGCTCGACCGGATTCGTGCCGCCGAAGGGCCCGCCCACGCGGGCGCGGTGTTCCAGCACAGGTACGGCTCGGGGTCCCGGTACCTGCGCGACCGGATCACGGCCGGGACCCTGGGCCGTCCGCTCGTCGCGCAGTGCGTCACGGCGTGGTACCGCGACGACGCCTACTACGACGTGCCCTGGCGCGGCACCTGGGAGAGCGAGGGCGGTGGCCCGACCCTGGGCCACGGCATCCACCAGATGGACCTGATGCTCGCGGTGCTCGGCGAATGGACCGAGGTACGCGCGATGGCCGGCCGCCTCGCGCGCGAAGTCCAGACCGAGGACGTGTCCGCAGCCCTGGTCCGGTTCGACAACGGAGCCGTCGCGACGGTCGTCAACAGCGTCCTTTCCCCCCGCGAGGAGAGCTACCTGCGCTTCGATCTCACCGACGCCACGGTCGAGCTGCGGCACCTGTACGGCTACTCCAACGCGGACTGGACCTTCACGACGAGATCGCCGGGCGTGAAGTGGGACCCGCCGGACGACGTGCCCAGCTCGCACACCGCCCAGCTCGCGGCCTTCCTGGACGACTACGAGGCGGGCATCCGGCCCGATCTCGGCAGGCCCACCATGGAACTGGTCACCGCCTTGTACAAGGCCGCGATCACCGGCCTGCCGGTCCGGCGCGGAGAGATCGAAGCGGCCGACCCGTTCTACGGCTCGCTCAACGGAGGGCGCCCGGGGGTGTTCCGGTGACGTTCGAACTCCTCGAGAACGAGGACTCGCTGACCGTCCGGGCTCGCGACGTCGACCTCTTCCGGTACGTGCACCGGTCGGTCATCGACCCCTTCGAGGCGCCGAAGCCCTACCTGCATCCGGTGCGCACGCTCGCCGGCGACGTGGTCACCGGGTACCGGCCACACGACCACCGCTGGCACAAGGGCATCCAGATCACGGCGTCGTGGGTGTCGGGGCAGAACTTCTGGGGCGGCGGCACCTACCTGCGCGGCCAGGGCTACGTGGACCTGCCGAACCTCGGCACGATGCACAGCCTCGCCGTGTCCGCCGGAACGGGCCCCGGCCGCGCCGTGATCACCGAAGCCCTGGCCTGGATCACGATGGCGGGGGAGTACTGGATCGACGAGCACCGGACGCTGACCGCACACGACGTAGGGGCCGACTTCTGGACCCTGGACGTCACCACCTCGCTGACCAACGTCCGCGACAGCGGTCTGGTGTTCGGCAGCCCCGGCACGCAGGGCAGAGAGCTCGCCGGATACTCCGGCCTGTTCTGGCGCGGCCCGCGCGCGTTCGCCGGCGGCGAAGTGATCGGCCCCGCGATGGGCGAGCAGGGCGACTGGCTGGCCTTCATCGGCGCGCACGACGAGGTCGACCGCTCCTCCACGCTCCTGTTCCTGGACGACCCCGACGCCCCCTGCCACTGGTTCGTCCGCAGTGAACCCATCCCCGCCGTCAACCCGTCCCTGGCGTTCGGCAAGGAGCTGCCACTGGCCCCCGGCGACACCCTGTCGCGCCGCTACCGGATCGTCGTGGCCGACGGCGCATGGACCGCCGGGCGCCTGTCCCGCCACATCGCGGAACACCCGTGGTGACCCTTCTCCCCGGCGGCGTGGGGATCTCCGGGTTGACCGTCTACGACTGGGAGGCCGCCGACGGGCTGTGCGGCGGCACGCCCCACATGCACCTCGTCTGCTCCGAGGCCTACGTCGTCATCGACGGCGCGGGCAGCGTACAGACCCTCACCACCTCCGGTTTCGACGAGACCGCACTGCTCCCCGGCGACGTCGTCTGGTTCACCCCCGGCACGGTCCACCGCCTCGTCAACGACGGAGGCCTGCGCCTCGTGGTGCTCATGCAGAACGGCGGACTCCCCGAGGCGGGCGACGCCGTCTTCACCTTCCCCGCGCCCGTGCTGGCCGATCCCCACGCCTACGGCAGGGCGGCCGGCCTGAGCGGCGACCGTTCCGCGGCAGCCCGCCGCCGCCGCGACCTGGCACTGGAGGGTTTCCTGGCCTTGCGCGAAGGCGGCCTGCAGGAGTTCCACATCGCGGCCCACCGCCTCAAGAGCGACCTCCTGGACGCCTGGCGGATCCGATGGCGCGACGGCGCCCTCGCCGCAGCCGTCACGACCGGCCGTCAGCTGGAACGGCTGAAGGCCGGAGACCTCTCCCACCTCGACCACGGCGCAGTGTCACGGCTGGAGCGCCCGGAGCACCAACGCTTCGGCATGTGCGGCCGACTTGACACCTACCTCGTCCCTGACTTCCCGACGCGGCCGCTCCGCGGTGCGTCGGGGCCGCCCCGCCCCCACCCCCCGAAGGAGCTCTTCTGATGCGGTTTCGCCATCCACCCCTGATCCTGAGTCTCGTACTCGCGGTTCTGTCGTCCTTGCTGCTCGGGGCCACTCTCCTCGGCGCCCCGCCCGCCGCCGCGGCGACCGTCGACCCCAATGCCTCGTATGCGCTCGTCAACCGCAACAGCGGCAAGGCCCTGGACGTCTACAACCTGGCGACCAACGACGGCGCCCGCATCACCCAGTGGACCAGGAACGACCAGAACCAGCAGCAGTGGCAGTTCGTCGACTCCGGCGGCGGTTACTACCGCATCAAGTCCCGCCTCTCCGGCAAGGTGCTGGACGTCCAGAACGGGTCCACCGCGAACGGCGCCGCGATCGTCCAGTGGGCCGACGCGAACGGCACCAACCAGCAGTGGCGGCTGGCCGACAGCTCGGACGGCTACGTGAGGCTCATCGCGCGCCACAGCAACAAGGCCCTCGAAGTACAAGGCGGCTCCACCGCCGACAACGCGAACATCGTCCAGTACGACGACTGGGGCGGCACCAACCAGCAGTGGCAGCTCGCCCGGGTCGGCGCCGGCAACCCCGGCTCGTGTGGTCTTCCGTCGTCCTACCGCTGGGCATCGACGGGCGCGCTGGCGCAGCCCAAGGCCGGGTGGGCCTCGCTCAAGGACTTCACCGTCGTCCCCTACAACGGCAAGCAACTCGTCTACGCGACGACCCACGACACGGGGAACAACTGGGGCTCGATGAACTTCAGCCCGTTCACCAACTGGTCGGACATGGCCTCGACCGGCCAGAACACGATGTCGAGCGGCACCGTCGCGCCGACGCTGTTCTACTTCGCGCCGAAGAACATCTGGGTGCTCACCTACCAGTGGGGTGCGACCGCGTTCTCCTACCGGACGTCGAGCGACCCCACCAACCCGAACGGCTGGTCTTCACCGCAGGAGCTCTTCTCCGGAAGCATCGGCGCCGGAGCAGCACCCATCGACCAGACGGTCATCGGTGACGACCAGAACATGTACCTGTTCTTCGCAGGTGACAACGGCAAGATCTACCGGGCGAGCATGCCGATCGGGAACTTCCCGGGCAGCTTCGGCTCCTCGTCCACGACGGTCATGAGCGACACGGTGAAGAACCTGTTCGAGGCGCCGCAGGTCTACAAGGTCCAGGGCCAGAACCAGTACCTCATGATCGTCGAGGCTCGGGGTGCGAACGAGCAGCGCTACTTCCGCTCGTTCACGGCCTCCAGCCTGAACGGTTCGTGGACCCCGCAGGCCGCCACCGAGAGCAACCCCTTCGCCGGCAAGGCCAACAGCGGTGCCACTTGGACCAACGACATCAGCCATGGCGAACTGATCCGCACCACCGCCGATCAGACCATGACCGTCGATCCCTGCCACCTGCAGCTGCTCTACCAGGGACGCAGCCCCAGCTCCGACGGCGTCGACTACGGCCTCCTGCCCTACCGGCCGGGTCTGCTGACACTGCAGCGCTGACGGCGTGACAGGGGTCCGGCTCAGTAGTGGAGCCGCAGTGGCGGGCTCGGCGCAAGGCCGAGCCCGCCCGGGCGTCAGCCTGCCGGTGGGCTGCCTCCGTCGGAGACCCGGCAGATCAGGGAGGTCTCGCGCATCGACGTCCCAGTCGGCGACGTGGCGGGGGCCGGCGCGCAGTGCGGGCGAGTCAGTCCGTCCTTGGCGATGCACTCCTCCATCAACGGGCTGCCGGGTGGCCAGTGGGCCGGGTCGGCGGCCGGCCCCGTCCCGAAGGCCCACTCGCCGCCAGGTCCGGGCTCGGCGGCGGGGTCGTCCTGTGTGTCGGCCATCGAGGACGGAACCCCTTCGGGTCACGGCTCCCGCGCAGCCGAGCCCTGGCCTGAAACCACAGAGCCCGGTCACCGGGCGTTGACGCCGGCCGTTCTGGGTGCCCGGGCCCTGACCAGCAGGCCGGCGACCAGGGCCGCCAGCAGCAGGGCGCCGGCCGCCCACCAGAGGGTGTCGGTGTAGCCGTGCATCAGCTGCTCGGACTGGTTCTCCTCCGACGAATCGGCCAGCCGGGCGCTGACGAGGGTCACGAGCAGTGCCGCACCGATCGACTCGCCCACCTGCTGGGCCATGACGACGACCGCCGAGGCCGTGCCGGAGTGCCGCGGGGCGACGCCGGAAGTGGCGGTGGCGAAGAGCGGTCCGGAGGCCAGACCGCTGCCGAAACCGGCGAGGACCATGCCGGGCACCACATGGGGCCCGTACGCGCTGCCGGAGTCGAGGGCGGCGAGGAGCAGCGTCCCGGCGGCGGCAGTGACCAGTCCCGACACGATCAGCACGCGGGGCGCGGTGCGGTCCTGGAGACGCGCCGAGACCTGCGTGGCGGCGAGGACGGCCGAGGCGGCCAGCGGCAGGAGCATCACCCCGGTCATGCCCGGGGCGTAGCCGAAGACGTACTGCATGTAGCCGGTGAGCGTGGGGAGCAGCGCCAGGAACCCGGCTCCGGTCAGGCCCATCGCCAGGACGCAGCCGAGGCGGTCGCGGTCCTCGCCGGGGTACCCGGCCGACGGGGCGCCGGACGTCGTGGTCCGCCGCCACAGGAAGGCCGCGAGCAGGAGGACGCCCACCGCGAGGAGGCCCAGGGCCAGGGGGGTGGTCCAGCCGAGCCGCCCGGCCTCGTCCATGCCGTAGACCAGGGCGGCGAGTCCGGCGGAACCGAGCAGCACGCCGAGCGGGTCGGGGCGGGCGCCGCCGCCGGGCGGGCGGCCCGGCAGCAGGGTGGCCGCGCCGGTCAGCGCGAGCGCCGCCAGCGGAACGGTGGCGTACTGCGACATCCGCCAGGACGCCAGCTCCGCGAGCCAGCCACCCGCGAGCAGCCCGAGCGCCCCGCCGCCGGCCGCGACCGCCCCGTAGATCCCGAAGGCCCGGGCGCGTTCCCTCGGGTCGGTGAAACCGGTGGACACCAGGGACAGCGCGGACGGTGTGAGCAGGGCGGCGAACGCGCCCTGCAGGGCGCGCGCCGCGATCAGCAGGCCGGGGTCGCCGGCCGAGCCACAGAGCACGGAGGCCACCGCGAAGCCGACCATGCCGGTGATCAGGGTCCGCTTGGCGCCAACGAGGTCGCAGAGATACCCGCCGGGCAGCAGCAGCCCGGCAAAGGCGAGTGCGTAGGCGGTGACCGGGTTCAGTCCGTCGCCGGCGAAGCCGAGATCGGCCTGGACGGTCGGCAGGGCGGAGCTGAAACCCATCACGTCGAGCAGTACCAGCAACTGCGTCAGGGCGATCACGCCCAGCCCCCACCAACGCCCGGGGTGCGGGGCGGCCGGGTCGGGAAGGGCGGCCGGGGGCGGCCCGAAGTCCTGCGCGGGGACGGACCGCGCCGCGGCCGGGGCCGGGGGCGCGTACGGGGGCGGCGGCGCGGGCACCGGCTGGTGCTGGCGCGGCACGGAGGGGAGGCGGGGGTCCGGCGGCGCGGCGGGCTCCGCAGCGGGTGTCTCGGGGGCCCAGTCCAGCAACCTGGCGGCGCGGCGGCCGAGTTGCGCCAGTACCGTGCCCGGCAGCCACTCCCCGGCCTGTTCGACCGCCGTCCGGTCGGCGACCTCCTGGGGGGTGGGCCGGGCGGCCGGGTCCTTCTCCAGGCAGGCGCGTACGAGGCCGGTCAGCGGCTGCGGAACGCCGGTGAGGTCCGGTTCCTCCTCGGCGACCCGGAAGAGGTGGGCGTTCAGCCCGGAGTCGGCGGCGCCGAAGAGGAGCCGCCCGGTGGAGGCGTACACGAGGACGGCACCGAGGCAGAAGACGTCGCTGGCGGGGGTGAGTTCGCGGCCGCGGACCTGTTCCGGAGACATGAAGCCGGGGGAGCCGATGAGCATGCCGGTGCGGGTGTGCAGGCTGTCCCCGGTGAGGCTGTCCATCGCCCGCGCGATGCCGAAGTCGATGACACGGGGGCCGTCGATGGTGACCAGTACGTTGGACGGCTTCAGGTCACGGTGGATCAGGCCCGCCTCGTGCACGGCCCGCAGGGCGACGGCCAGCCGGTTGGCGAGGGTGTGCACCGAGTACTCGGGCAGCGGCCCGAAATCCTCGGCGACCACCGTGCGCAGGTCCGGCCCCGGGATGTACTGCGTCGCCACCCACGGCACGGCGGCCTCCGGGTCGGCGTCGAGGACCGCTGCCGTCCAGTCCCCGCCCACCCGCCGGGCGGCGGCCACCTCGCGGGCGAAGCGCCTGCGGAACTCGGGGTGCCCGGCGTGCTCGGCCTGAACGACCTTCACCGCGACGGTGCGGCCGCCCTCGGAACGGCCCAGATACACCAGGCCCATGCCGCCCTCACCCAGCCGGGCGATCAGACGGTAGGGGCCGATGTGGGTCGGGTCTGCTGCGATCAACTGGTCCACGGGGACGAAGTATGCCAACTGTCGGGCCGGAGTGAACCCGGTCCCCGGACACCGGAGGAACGCCCACACTCGGCGTACCGCCGCCACCGCCGCGTCGGCTCGCCGGCCAGGCCCACGCGAACACCGCACACGGCCCACGACGGGCGGCGACCCACGGCCATCGGCACCTCGCCCACGCCCCGGTCGTCGAACCGCTGTTGGCCGGGCGGGTCACGGTTCGGCCGGCCCCGGCGGGCCGAGCGGCTCGGGCTCATCCCCGCGTCACGGTCGCCGAACCGCCTCCCGGCCCGCCGTCTCCGGCGGTTCGGGCCCGTCCGCGGTCGGCGGCAGCCCGGTGATGAAGGTGCGGATCTCTTCGGCCTCGGGCACGGCGAGGGCGGTGTACAGGTCAAGGGCCTCTCGGGCGTGGTCGTGGGCGGCGTCGATTCGGCCGAGGTCGCGGTGGACGTGCGCCAGGCCGGCGTGGGCGCGGGCCTGTTCGGGGCGGTAGCTGAACTCGCGGGCGAGGGTCAGCGCTGCGTCGTGTTCGGCCGAGGCCCGCGCGAGGTCGCCCAGGGAACGGGCGGCTTCCGCCAGGGCGTTGAGGGATTCGGCCGCGTCGCCGGGGAAGCCGAAGCTGCGGCTCAGCTCCAGGGCGTCGTGATGATGGTGCCGGGCCTGGTCATGGTGGCCCTGCCGTTGGTACAGCAGGCCGATGTTGTTCAGGACGACGATCTCCCCGATGCGCGATCCGTTCTCGCGATGCAGCTGGAGCGCCTGGCGGTGGTGCTCGTGGGCGTCCTCGAATCGTCCTCGGCGCTCGTGGACGATGCCGAGTTCGGTCAGTGATCTGGCTTCGCCGGCGCGATCGCCGAGTTCACGGAAGAGCGCCAGGGACTGCAGACAGTGGTCGTGGGCCCGGTCGTACTCCCGGCGCCGGGAGTGGAGCGTGCCGAGGTTCTGCAGGGCGCGGGCCGTGGCGCCCTGGTCCCCGGCGTCGCGCGAGAGGTTCAGGGCGCGCAGGTAGCACTCGGCCGCTCGCTCGTAGGCGCCGTGCCACCAGTAGTGCACCTCGCCGAGGTCGAGGAGCGTGCGTGCCTCGGCGGCCGTGTCACCGCTTCGTCGGCTCGTCCGGAGCGCGAGGCCGTGGAGGTCCAGTGCGTCGGCTTGGTGGGCGTGGCCCAGCAGGTACCGGTGCAAGGTGGCGGCCAGCTGGCTGGTGTAGGGGCGCCAGTCGTGGTCGGCGGTGTGCCGGGCGACCGCCATGAGGTTCGCGCGCTCTGCGTCCAGCCACCCGACGGCCTCGGCCTCGTCCAGCAGGAACGAGGCTTCCGTGGCCGGTGCKGGGATGCGTGGTCTGCGGCTCTTGCCCTCGGGGTAGAGGTGGTCGACGGCCGTGCTCGCGGTGTGGAGGTAGTGGTGGAACAGTCGTCCGACGGCGTCGCGCTGGACGTCGGAGGGTTCCTGGGCGGCCGCGGTGGCCAGGGCGTGCTCGCGCAGCAGGTCGTGGAAGGTGTAGCGGCCCGGCTGGTGCTGGGCCAGGACGTGGGCGTCCAGGAGGTCTTCCAGGAGCGTCTCGGCTTCCTCGCTCGGAAGGCCGGCCAGCGCGGCGGCGGCCTCGGGGCCGATGTCACGGCCCGGCTGCAGCCCCAGGAGCCGGAACATGCGCTGCTGACCGGCAGTCAGCTGCTGGTAGGACAGCGTGAACGCCGCGGCCACGCCGCGCTCCGACGTGGCCAGCTCGGACAGTCTGCGGCGCTGGTCGCGGAGTCGGGCGGCCAGATATTCGACGGTCCAGCGGGGACGATGGTGCAGCCGGGCGGCGGCGATGCGGACGGCCAGCGGCAGGAAGCCGCACAACTGGAGCACGTCGAGGACGGCGAGTGGTTCGGCGGCCGCCCGGTCCCCCACGATCGCCGTGAACAACTCCACGGAGTCCGCGGCAGGCAGCACTTCCACCGACAGGGCGTGTGCTCCGTCCAGGTCGGTCAGCCGTCGGCGACTGGTGACGAGGACGAGGGTGTGGGTGTGGGAGGCGCCGGGCAGCAGCTGGCGCACCTGGTCGGCGCCGAGGGCGTTGTCCAGCACGGCCACCACGCGCCGACCGGAGAGTTCGGAGCGCCACAGCGCGGCGCGGTCGGCGACCGATGCGGGGACGTGTGCTGCGGGCACGCCGAGTTGGCCCAGGAGGATCTCGAGCGCGGCACCGACGTCGAGCGGCTCCTGACCGGCGGTGTGCGCCTGGAGGTCGACGAACAGCTGCCCGTCCGGGAAGCGGTCCGCGAGGCGGTGCCCCGCATGGACCGCGAGCGTCGTCTTGCCGACCCCGGCCATCCCGTCGATCGCCGCGATCGTCACGCTCCCGCTGGTGTTGCTCGTCCACAGGCGGGTCAGCCCGTCGAGCTCCCCCTCGCGGCCGGTGAAATCCGGGACGTCGAAGGGCAGAAAGTTGACCCGCCGCGTTTTCGCCGGCGCGGCAGCCGGTGGCCGCAGGGCGGGCTCGTCTCGCAGGATGTCCTGTTCGAGCTTGCCGAACGCGGGGCTGGGGTCGAGTCCCTGCTCCTCTGCCAGGGCCGCCCGGAAATCTCTGGCCACGTGCAGCGCGTCGGATTGGCGTCCTGCGCGGTGCAGGGCGAGCATCAGCTGGCAGCGCAACCGCTCCCGCAAGGGGTTGGCCGCCGCGTGGGCGGTCAGTTCGTCGATGAGGTCGTCGTGCCGGCCCAGGGACAGTTCCAGGTCGGCCAAGCGCTCGACGGCGGTCAGCCGCTGCCCGTTCAGGCGCGCTCTGGCGCTCTGGACGTAAGGGGCGGTGACGTCGGCCAGAGGCTCTCCCCGCCACAGCGCCAACGCGGTACGTATCCGGGCCACGGTGTCCAGCGGGTCGTCAGAGGTGGCCGGCGCCTTGGCGATCAGGCTGGTGAACTCGTGCAGATCGAGTTGTCCCGGCTCCGGAGCGATCACGTACCCGGCCGGGCGGGTGGACAGCATCCGGTCGGCCCCTGAAGCGCGCAGCATCCGTCGGATCGCGGCGATCGTGGTCTGGATCTGCGCGCGGGCAGAGTCCGGCGGCAGCGGCCCCCACATCGCGTCGATCAGGCGGTCCGTACTGATCGCGACCCCTGCGTGCAGCAACAGGTAGGCGAGTACCGCTCGATGACGGGGCGCCAGCCCGGGCGACTCCGGACCGGGGGCCAGGGTCTCCACCGGGCCGAGGATCGTGAACCGCATACCGTCACTCCGGGGGTCACCAGCGCGTGCATCGAAGAAGCATCGGGAATGTATCAAGATCCACCGGCAGGGTTACCGGCATGCCAGCACTCCACACCATCGATCCGGAAAAGGCGTTCGGTGAAGCCGCGACCCTGTTCACCGCCACGCACCAGGCCCTGGGAGTCATCCCCAACCTGGCCAAGGTGATGGCCAACAACCCGGCCGTACTGAAGGGATACGTGGACGTCGTCACCGCCCTGAGCGCGCAGGGGACCTTGTCGGCGGGTGTGCGCGAGCGCATCGCGTTGCTGGTGGCGCAGGAGAACCGATCCGACTACTGCCTGTCCGTGCATGCGTTCCGCGGGACCAAAGTGGCCGGGCTGACTACGGCCGAGGCCACCCGCGCCCGGCGGGGCGCGGCCGAGGACCCCTGGGCCGCGGCTGTCCTGGACCTGGCCGCCGTGGTGGTCCGGGACCACGGAGCCGTTTCCGATGCGCAGCTGGCGAGAGCCCGGCACGCCGGCCTCTCCGACGGCCACGTCGTCGAGGTCATCGCCCACGTGGCGCTCAGCGTGTTCACCAACTACCTGGCCACAGCGGCGCGCATCGACATCGACTGGCCGCTCGTGCGCCACACCGACTGGGAGGACGCGATGACCTGAACGTACGCGATGACACGTCAGGGCCGGACCGGCTCAACCGGCCCCCAGCCCGCGCCCACAGGAATGCGAACCATCCCCACCGAGGAGTCCCACATGATCACCGCCCACCGTCTCACCGAGGTCTCGACCGAAGACGCCGCCGCCTGGCATGCGGTCGTGGCGGCCTCGCTCGCCAGCGATCTGCCCGAGGAGCCCCGGCCCACGTTCGAGCAGGTCCACGCCCAACTCACCGTCACCGGACGCGACGACCGCCGGCTGCTGTGGCTGGCTACCGCAGCCGACGGCGCGGTGCTCGGTGTGGCCGGGCTGCGGCTGTTCACCTCGCCCGGTCAAAGCCACCTGGCGGAGCTGGAGCTGCACGTCGCCCCGGACGGGCGGCGCTCGGGAGTGGGCTCGCACCTGCTGGCCACAGCCGTGAGAGCAGCACAGGCCGAGCAGCGTCGCAGCCTGGTGGCCGCCGCACCCGGTGACGGACCGAGTGGCGCCTTCTGCGCCGCGCGCGGCTTCCGGCGCGTACTGGCACTCGACCACCTGCTTCTGGACGTCGCGCACGCCGACGCCGCCGACGCCGACACCGAGCACCCCGGCTACGAGCTGGCCGGCTGGACCGGCACGGTTCCCGACGAGCTGGCCGAGGCGTTCGCCGCGGCCAAGAACGCCATGAACGACATGCCCACCGGCGACATGGACTACGGCAGCCAGACCTGGACCGCCGACCGGGTCCGCGCCATGGCCGAAGTACTGGCCGACCGCGGTGACCTGCTGCTGACGACCGCCGCGCTGTGCAAGGGGGAGGTGGCCGGCTACACCGAGATCGTCATCCGGGCCGGGGAGACCCGCCGGGCCCTGCAGTACGACACCGTCGTGGTGCACGCTCACCGCGGCCACGGGCTCGGGCTGTGGGTCAAGGCCGAGATGGTGCGCAGGCTCCGTGCCGAGCACCCCGGAATCGGGGAGATCGAGACCGACAACGCTCAGGACAACACGCACATGCTCGCCGTGAACCGCCGGCTGGGCTTCCGCTTCCACCGCAGCACCCACGAATACCAGCTCGACCTGCCCGCCAACTGACCACGCCCCCCTCCTCCTCCTCATCCATCGTCTTCTCTCTCCCCCCGACACCTCAACCCGACCAGGGAGCACCCCACCATGTCCCAGTTCACCGCATCAGCGCAGCGCAAGATCCACGACGTGCTGGCACGGCACGTGGAGTCCGGCAGGATCCCCGGCGTCGTCGCGCTGTTCAGCAAGGACGACGAGACGCACGTCGAGACGCTCGGCACGATGCAGCACGACGGCGGCGCACCGATGCGCCGGGACGCCATCTTCCGGATGGCCTCCGCCTCCAAGCCGCTCTCGATATCGGCGGCGATGGTGCTCCTGGACGAGTGCCGGCTGCGGCTGGACGACCCGGTGGACCGGTGGCTGCCGGAACTGGCCGACCGCCAGGTGCTGAAGGCATTCGACGGCCCCCTCGACGAGACGGTCCCGGCACGCCGTCCGGTCACCGTCCGGGACGTACTGACCTCCAGCTTCGGTCTCGGTATGGACATGACCTCCATCGGCACGCCGATCATGAACGAGGTCTTCGCGCAAGGCCTGACGCCCAACCTGCCCACGCCGATGCCCGACCAGGACGAGTGGCTGCGCCGCCTGGGCGCGCTGCCGCTGATGCACCAGCCCGGCGACCACTGGCAGTACCACATCGCCAGCGACCTGGCCGGCGTGCTGGTCTCCCGGGTGACCGGCAAGACCTTCGACGAGGTGCTGCGCGAGCGCGTCTTCGGCCCGCTCGGGATGAAGGACACCGGCTTCCACGTCCCCGACGAGAAGGTCGACCGCATGCCGGTCCTCTACGCGCCCGACCCGGCGTCCGGCGAGTTCCAGGTGTGGGACGAGTCCAAGGGCGGCCGGTGGAACAATCCTCCGGCGTTCCAGGGCGGCGGGGGCGGTCTCGTCTCCACCGCGGACGACTACCACGCCTACTTCAAGATGCTGCTGAACGGCGGCAAGCACCGCGGCGAGCGGATCCTGTCCGGGCAGGCGGTGCAGCTGATGACCACCAACCGTCTCGCCCCCGCGCAGAACGCCGCCCGCACCCAGCTGGCCACCCACAACGTCCACATCTCCTTCGGCCAGGGGCAGCACGGAGGCTGGGGCTTCGGGATGGCGGTACGGACCTACCGCGGCGACTACGCGCCCGTCGGCCAGTTCGGCTGGGACGGCGGCGCCGGCACCTCCACGTACGCCGACCCCGTCAACAACGTAGTCGGCATCCTCCTCACCCAGGTCGGCACCTCCGTCCCCAACTCGGTCCACCTGATGCACGACTTCTGGACCACCCTCTACCAGGCGATCGATGAGTAGGCGCTCCCCCAGGCGTCAGCACCGGTGCCCGAGGCGCTCCGCCCCGCCCCGCTCGTGGGACCGAGGCCCGGCCCCGGCCGGCCGGGCTGAGTGGCCGACGGCGGTAGCACGTAGGGGATCCTGGCGCGCCATCGCCGGCCGGGACCGGTATCCACGGAAATGAGGAACACGACATGTGTGTGCTGTTCATGGCGGACGGGTCGCGCGGCGACATCGCGCCGCTGGCGGGATTGGCGGCCCCGTCCGACATGACCGACAACCAGGCCCTGTTCGCCCGCGTCGCCGCCGGCGTCCACCGCGGCGGCGCAGGCACCACGACCACCGCCGCCCGAGCCGGCGCACCCCGGGTGGTGATACCCCAGCTGCTCCCCGACACGGCGCACGCTGCACCGCTGAGCCGCGAACAGATCTCCGGCATTGCCCATGCCGACCACCCGATCAAAGCTCCGCTCGACGACGACTCGGTCAGCCGGCTACTCGAACGCGGCCTCCCGCGGGGCGACGAGCGGGTGCTCGACCTCGGATGCGGCACGGCGGAATGGCTTCTGCGCGCCCTTGCGACGCGCCCGCACCTGCACGCCGAGGGCGTCGACGTCTCCGAAGTCGCCCTGACGCAGGCCCGCCGGGCAGCGAGTGGACTCGGGGTCGACGAGCGCTTGCTCCTCCACCACCAGGAGGCCGCGGACTTCGTCTCTGCACGGCCGTTCGACTTGGTGATCAGTGTCGGCGCCACGCATGCCTTCGGTGGTCTTCTCCCCACCCTCGCGGCAGCCCGCACGCACCTGGCCCCTGGCGGCCGCGTCCTGATCGGTGAGCCGTTCTGGGACCGTACCCCTTCCCCAGCGGCCGTCGAGATGTTCGGTGACCTCGACGACCTGGCGACCACGGTGGACCGCGTCGTCGCCGACGGATGGACCCCCGTCCACGGCCATGTCAGTACCCGCGGTGAACTGGACGCCTACGAGTGGGCCTGCTGGGGCTCGCTGGCCTCATGGGCTCTGGACCACCCTGCTCATCCGGCCGGCGCACAGGTGCTGGAGACGGCCACCGCTCAGCGTTCGCAGTGGCTGCACGGGTACCGGGACAGCTTCGGGTTCCTCTGCCTGGTCCTGCGCCGAACATCGGATTGATCACCCAGGCCGGGAGTCAGCTCCTGGACCGGCACGGCGGAATGCGCCGGCCATGTTCAGCAGCCACGGAAATGACAGTGACGAAATGCGTGAGCCGATGGCTCGTGGAGCCAGGACACGCGGAAATGGGCAATGTGATGATTGATGTGATCGTGGCCGGCGCGGGACCGACCGGCCTGATGCTGGCCGGCGAACTGCGGCTGCACGGGGTGCGGGTGCTCGTGCTGGAAAAGGAGGCGGAGCCGACCCGGCAGTCCCGCGCGCAGGGCCTGCACGTGCGCAGCATCGAGGTCATGGAGCAGCGTGGTCTGCTGGAGCGGTTCCTGCCGCTCGGCCGGCAGTTCACGGTCGGTGGCTTGTTCGCCGGTCTCGGCAAGACGTGGCCGGAGCAGATGGATACGGCCCACTCGTATGTCCTGGCGATCCCGCAGCAGGTCACCGAGCGTCTGCTGACCGAGCACGCCACCGAGGCCGGTGCCGAGATCCGGCGCGGCTGCGAGGTGGTCGGGCTGAGCCAGGACGACCAGGGGGTGAGCGTCGAGCTGGCCGACGGCAGCCGGCTGCGTGCGCGCTTCGTCGTCGGCTGTGACGGTGGGCGCAGTACGGTGCGCAGGCTGCTCGGTGTCGGCTTCCCCGGTGAGCCCTCCAGGGTCGAGACGCTGCTGGGCGAGATGGAGCTGACCACACCGCCGGATGAACTGGCCGCGGTGATGGCGGAAGTCCGCAAGACCCAGCAGCGATTCGGCACCATGCCCCTCGGGGACGGTGTGTACCGAGTCATCGTCCCCGCCGGGGGAGTGGCCGAGGACCGTACCGCCACGCCGACCCTGGAGGAGTTCAGGCAGCAGCTCCGGACGATTGCCGGAACCGACTTCGGCGCGCACTCACCGCGCTGGCTGTCCCGCTTCGGCGACGCCACCCGGCAGGCCGAGCGCTACCGCGTCGACCGGGTGTTCCTCGCCGGGGACGCGGCGCACATCCACCCGCCGACCGGCGGGCAGGGACTCAACCTCGGCATCCAGGACGCCTTCAACCTCGGCTGGAAACTGGCCGCCGAGGTTGAAGGCCGGGCCCCGGAAGGACTGCTCGACAGTTACCACGCCGAACGGCACCCGGTCGCCGCCGAGGTGCTGGACAACACCCGCGCGCAGATCCAGCTGATGTCGACCGAGCCGGGCCCCCAGGCGGTGCGCCGCCTGCTGGCGGAGCTGATGGACATCGAGGAGGTGAACCGGCACCTGATCGAGAAGATCACCGCCATCGGGGTCCGCTACGACTTCGGTGAGGGCCACGAACTGCTCGGCCGACGGATGCGCGACGTGCAACTGAAGCACGGCCGCCTCTACGAACGGATGCACACCGGCCGAGGTCTTCTGCTCGACCAGACCGGCCGCCTCTCGGTCGCCGGCTGGGAGGACCGGGTCGACCACGTCATCGACGTCAGCGAGGAACTCGACGTGCCCGCCGTACTGCTGCGGCCCGACGGACACGTGGCATGGGCCGGCGAGGACCAGCAGGAACTCCTCGGGCGCTTGTCCGAGTGGTTCGGCACCGCAGCCGGCTGAGCACTGAGCACGCGGACCGGCCGCTACGCGGGCGTGGCCGGTGCCATCGGCGAGGACCGCGTCGCGACCTGGGCCGACTGGTTCATCAGCAACAGCCGCTCGGCGCGGTCCGTTTCATCAGTCTGGCCAACGACGACGTGGCGATCGTGGACACCGGCGACATCTATCTGCGCGGATACTCCGGTGGCGCACAAGGTCGCTGGCTGGAAAGGGAGTTGAAGTCGGCGCGGGCCGGCACCGGTATCGACTGGATCGTCGTCTTCATGCACCACCCGATGATCTCCAGCCACCGTAGCGGCGGCAGCGACCTCGGAGTCCGCGAGGAATGGGGCCCGCTCTTCGACGCGTACGGGGTCGATCTGGTGCTCTGCGGTCACGAGCACTACTACGAGCGCTCGCTGCCGGTCCGCGGCACCCTGCCGAACGACACCCGCACCCCGATCCCGGTCTCCACCATGACCGACGTCGCCGACACCGCCAAGGGCACCGTGCATATGATCATCGGGGGCGGCGGCAACTTCGCCACCACACAGGACGACCTGTTCGAGGAGCCCAAGGGCCGCGTCGTGGTCGACGTGGGCAAGGAACCCGAGGGTCGCCACCGCAAGGCGGTCTACCTCACGGAGGACGCCCCCTGGCGCGCCGTCCAGGACCGCGTCCACCCCCATGGCTTCGCCGCCTTCGACGTCGACCCGGGCACGCGCGGCACCGGACGCACCAGGATGCACGTCACGTACTACACCTTCGACGGCCCCTACGGAGAGCTGACCCCGGTGGACACCTTCACCCTGGAACGCCCCCGCGCGGACGCCCGGCACTGATACGCCGAGACGGCAGTGGCAGGCCGTGCCGGACGGTCGGGTCGCCGGCCACGGCGACGTCCCGGACCGGTCCGACGGGCAGGCTACGCGCTCGCGGGGACAGCGTGCCAGCGGGCCGGCCTTCGACCGCTGTCGGCCGACGAGCGGATGACCCTCGACCGTGGGACGTCCGCGAAGGCGCCGGCCGGCGCCTCGTGGGCGACGACACCGTGCAGGCACCTCCGGGGCCCGGCCCTCCTGGACTCGGCCCAATGCCCAATGCCCAATGCCCAATGCCCAACGACAAGCGACACCGGCTGCGAAGCGCCGCTCCGAGCATCCTCTGCGCGGTACTGGGAGCGGGCGTCCTGACCGTCGCCCTGCTCGCCGTCCCCTCGGCCGGCTGGAGGGCGGTCCTGCCCATGACGGTGGCGGTCTCCGCGGTCCTCGCGCTGACCGGCTTTCCCGCCCGGGTCCCGCTCGCGGCCACCGCCGTGGCCGTGGCCGTGACGTCCGCCCTGGGGACCGCCGCGCAGTTCCCCCCGCCCCCCGAGACGCAACAACGCCCCGGTGGCCACCTCGCCCTGATCGAGGCGGCCGCCCTGCTGGCGCTGGTCCTGCTGCTGGCCCG
The DNA here is from genome assembly GCF_052114405.1 of Streptomyces sp. M-16. NCBI lineage: Bacteria > Bacillati > Actinomycetota > Actinomycetes > Kitasatosporales > Streptomycetaceae > Streptomyces > Streptomyces sp. M-16. The sequence continues at coordinate 133,032 of NZ_JBFRER010000001.1, forward strand.
GCGTGCTCCCGCCCGGCAGGCCGTCGTGCTCGGCTCGGTGACCGCGCTGCTGGAGTCGACGGTCGTCCTGCGCCTCCGGCTGCCGCCGACCGTCCCGGAAGCCGCCGCGCAGAGTACCTTCTTCGCACTCGGCGCCATCGGGGCCGCCGCCGTGGGGGGTTACCGGCGCACGCTGGAGTCCCGCAGGCTGCGCGCGGTGCGTGACGCCCGCTGCACCCAGCGCCTCCAACTCGCTCGCGATCTCCACGACTTCGTGGCCCACGACGTATCGGGCATCGTGGTGCTCGCCCAGGCCGCCCAGGTGGTCGGCGCCACCCGGCCGGACGAGGTCCTGCCGCTCCTCGCCCGGACCGAGGCCGCGGGTCTCCAGGCCCTGGGTTCCATGGACCGTACCGTCCACATGCTCGACGGCGTCGACGAGACCTCCGGGGACGCGGGCCGCGGCGGTGAGGGCCGGCCCCAGGCCTACGGGCTGGCGGACATCGTGGACGTCATCGACCGGTTCCGGGCCGCGGGGCGGGCCGAGGCCGGCCGCCGGGCGGCCCTCAGCCCCGGTGCCCGAGGGCCTCCTTGACCTCCCGCACCACTCGGGCCGCGTCCTCGGGGTTGTGCACCACGTCCGTGTGGTTCATGTCGATGACGAGGACCTCGCTGGCCGAGTAGTGCTTGTGCACCCAGTCGTCGTAGCCCGACCACAGCGTCCGGTAGTACTCGACGAGGCTCTCGTCCTGTTCGAAATCGCGGCCCCGCAGCCCGATGCGGTGCAGCACCGTCTCGAAGTCGGCCTTGAGGTACACCATGAGATCGGGCGCCTTGCGGTACGGCAGGCCGTCGATCTCGCGCATCATCTCGTTGAGCAGCCCCTCGTACACCCGCATTTCGAGGGAGCTGATCCGGCCGAGGTCGTGGTTGACCTTGGCGAAGTACCAGTCCTCGTAGATGGACCGGTCGAGGACGTTGTCGCCCTGCTTGTACGCCTCCTTGATCGCGGCGAACCGCGTCTGGAGGAAGTAGAGCTGGAGCAGGAAGGGGTACCGGTTCGCCTGGATCTCCTCGGGGCTCGCCGTGTAGAAGAGCGGGAGGATCGGATTGTCGTCGACGCTCTCGTAGAAGACTTCGCTGCCCAGCTCCTTGGCGAGCAGTTCGGCGACGCTCGTCTTGCCGATTCCGATCATGCCTCCGACGCAAAGCACCGGCATACCTCACTTCTCCCTGGGGGTCTTCTGTTCGTCGGCGGGTGGGCTGGGCGCCGCACGCCGCCGAGACACACTTCGGCGGTCACGCGATGCCCGGGATCTTGGTGATCGGCGTCATGCGGTCCCCGTTCGGACCGGGGTCCTGACACGGGTGTCCCTCCTCGGCCGGCGGGTCCGACCGCTCCGCGGCCGCCGCGCGGGTGACGAGCCACAGCCCTACGGCCGACTTGAATCTTAAATGACGATTCACTCCCGTCGGCCGGGGCGCCGGACGGCCCGCCCCGCGCGGCCCTCGCTTCAGAGACCGGTGGTCGACGTTCTGGTGACCAGGTCCCATGCGTGGCGCCGGACGGTGTCGGGGGCGGTGCGTCCGGCGAGGATGTCGCAGAGGAGTTCCGCGCACGCGTGCCCGTACGCGGCCGGTCGGAGGTCGACGGCGGTGACGGGCGGGTTGGCGTTGCGCGGTGCGGGTCCGTCGACGCAGGACGCGACCAGGAGGTCGGCCCCCACGCCGCGGCCGAGGGCTGACGCGGCCCGCAGGACTCCGGGGGCCGCGCCGTCGGGGGCGCAGATGACGGCGTCGATCGAGGGGTCGGTACGGAGGAGGCCGAGGGTGGCCGCCTCGGTGTCGGTGGGGGTGGCGGCGAACGGCACGGTGCGCAGGACGACTTCGGTGCCGTGCGCGGTACCCCACGAGGCGGCGGTCGCCCGTAGCGCTTCGGCCCAGGCGGACGTGCCTTCGGGGGCCAGGAGGGTCGGGCGGCGGGCGCCGCGGTCCCGCACGTGGTCGAGGAGGGCGGTGAGGGAGGCGGCGTTGTCGCAGACGACGGCGCCGGTGGGAGTGGGGGAGGGGCCCGGGTAGCGCTCGCCGGTGACGACGGGGACGCCCGCTTCGAGCAGCCCCGGGACGGCGGTGTCGTCGGTCTCGGGGTCGATGACGAGCAGGCCGTCGACGCGCGAGGCCAGGCGGCCGGCGGCGCCGCCGGCCGGGGCCAGCAGGACCATGTCGAGGCCCTCCTGCTGGGCGCGCTCGACGGCTCCGAAGGCCAGGGCCATGTAGTAGTCGAGCCGGGTCGCGGTCCTGGGCAGGTGGAGGCCGATGGCCCCGGTGCCGGCGCGGCGCAGGCGCTGGGCGGCGCTGTTGGGGCGGTATCCCAGTTCGTCCGCGACCGCGCGGACCCGGTCCCGGGTGGCTTCCGCGACCCGGCCGGAGCCTTGGAGGGCGTCGGAGACCGTGCTCTTGGAGACGCCCGCGGCGCGGGCGACGTCGAGCAGCGTCACGGTGCGGGGGGTCGGGGTGATCACTTTCCGCATTCTAGACGTCCGGATCCAACCTTGCCGGAACGTTCCGGCAGGGTCTACATTCATGACATGCCGGAACGTTCCGGCAGGGGCGCGTCCGGCCTGTCCGCCGTGCCGCGCACCGATCCGGCCCGCCCCGCCGCGCACCTGTCGTCGAAGCCCCTGAGGGGGCTCCTTTTCGCACCAGCAGGCTGACTGTAATTTCAGTCAGCGACCGTCGCCCCTCGATACGAAAGCAGTCCGCTCGTGAACGCGTTCGCGCTCCTGACCTCCTACGGCTCCCCGCTCGGTTCCCCCGGCCGCACCCGGCCCGCCGAGCGCGAGCGGCTGCGCGTCGGCCTCGTCCAGATGCGCTGGCACGCCGACCCGGCGCAGCACGACGACCACCTGCGGGAGGGCGTACGCCTGGCCGCCGCCCAGGGCGCCTCGGTCGTGTGCCTGCCGGAGCTGACGCGCAGCCCGTACTTCTGCAACACGGACGACCCGATGGCCGACGGCGCCGCCCGCTACCTCGAAGACGTCGAGACCGGCCCCACCACCGGCCTCGCGACCGAACTGGCCACCGAGCTGGGCGTCACCGTCCACGCTTCCCTGTACGAGCGGGCCGAGGACGGCGGGCTGGGCTACAACACCGCCGTCTGTGTCGGCCCCGACGGGAAGCTGCTCGCGCGGACCCGCAAGAACCACATCCCGGCGTTCCCCGGCTACCGCGAGGACCTGTGCTTCCGCCCCGGCGACGGCGGCTTCCCCGTCGTCGAGCACGAGGGGGCCCGCTTCGGGTTCCCGACCTGCTGGGACGAGTGGTTCCCCGAGCTGGCCCGCGCCTACTCCCTGGCCGGCGCCGAGATCCTGGTCCACCCGACCGCGATCGGTTCCGAGGTGGACCTCCCGGACTTCGACACCCGTCCCATGTGGGAGCACGCCATCAGCGCCAACGGCCTCGCCAACGCCCTGTTCATGATCGTGCCCAACCGGATCGGGACCGAGGGCCGGTCCACCTTCTACGGCTCCTCGTTCATCTCCGACCCCTACGGCCGGATCGTGCTGCGCGCCCCGCGCGACCGCGAGGCCGTCCTCGTCGCCGACCTCGACCTCGACCAGCGCCGCGACTGGCTGGAGTTCGGCCTCATGCGCACCCGCCGCCCCGAGCTGTACGGGGCGCTCACGGAACGGCTCGACGCCACGACCGTCTAGGCGGTCGGTACGGCGTCCGATGGGGCCACCCGTCGGGCAGGAGGCCTCATCACGCGGGGGCGCCTACGACTCCGGGCCGGTGAGGAGAGTGTTCGGCCCGGCCGGCGGGGCGGGCAGCGGAGTCAGGGAGGCGTACTCCAGCGGTGCGGACGGGTCGATGGAGACGTTCAGCGGCGCCGGCTCCGCCCCGGAGCGGACCAGGAGATCACCCACGGCCGCGATCATGGCGCCGTTGTCCGTGCACAGGGTCATGGGGGGAACGCGCAGTTCGATGCCGGCCGAGGCGCACCGCCGTTCCGCCAGGGCCCTGACCCGTGAATTCGCGGCCACGCCGCCGACCACGATCAGCGTCTTCACGTCGTACGCGCGGCAGGCCGCGAGGGCCTTGCGGGTCAGCACGTCCGCCACCGCCTCCTGCAGCGCGGCGGCTCCGTCGGCGACCGGCGGCTCTTCCCCGCGCAGGCGGTGCCTCTCGGCCCAGCGGGCCGCGGCCGTCTTGAGGCCGGAGAAGGAGAACGCGTACGGCTCGTCCCCTGGCCGGGTCAGCGGGCGCGGGAAGGTCACGGCCTTCGGGTCGCCGTCGCGGGCGGCCCGGTCGATGGCCGGCCCGCCCGGATACGGCAGGCCCAGGATCCGGGCGACCTTGTCGAAGCACTCGCCGGCCGCGTCGTCGAGGGTGTCCCCGAGATGCAGGATCGGCTCGCGTACGAGATCCCGCACGAGCAACAGCGAGGTGTGGCCGCCGGAGACGATCAGCACCACGCACGGGTCGGGCAGCGGACCGTGCTCCAGGGTGTCGGCGGCGACATGTCCCGCCAGGTGATGGACGCCGTACAGCGGTACCCCGGCCGCGTACGCCAGCGTCTTCGCCCCGGCCAGCCCCACCTGTAGCGCGCCCGACAGTCCGGGCCCCGTGGTGACGGCGACGGCATCGATCTGGCCCATCCGCAGTCCGGCCCGGTCGAGGGCCTGCCGGACGACCGGGTTGAAGGCGTGCAGGTGCGCGCGGGCGGCGATCTCGGGCACGACGCCACCGAAGCGGGCGTGCTCGTCCATGCTCGACGCCACCACGTGCGCGAGCAGTTTGCCGTCCCGCACGATCCCCGCGCCCGTCTCGTCACACGACGACTCGATCCCGAGCACCACCGGAGAGCCCACCACAGAACCCCTCTTCCTGCATTTCTTCAGTTATTGCAAACAGGTTGCAAGAAGGATAGGGCATGGGCTGCCCGTGGCGTCGGGGGTGTTCCCGCAGGTCCGGGTGTACTCGGGGCGGCGGACGGTGGTGCCTGCCGCACCCACCGCTCGACGCCCCGGCGGCAGGAGACCCAGAGCCCTGCCGCCCCGGACGTGCGGGGCGGCAGGGCTCTGGGGTGGGTGCGGTACGTCGATCAGCCGAGGGCCGACGCCGGCTGCGGCGCCGTCGCCCCGTCGCCGGCGGAATCGGTGCGGTGGGCCAGGAGTCGCTGGGCGAGGACGCCGAAGACGATCCCGAACACGACCCACATCACGACCTGGACGGTCACCGACGCGACCCGGAACTCCCACAGCAGGGCCGCGGGGAACTCGGGCTTCACGGCGTCGGTGTTGTCCGGGAGCACCAGGAAGGCCAGCGCCGTGGCGGCGACGAAGCCGCCGCCGGCCGTCAGCGTCGCGTTCCAGTTGCCCAGGCGCGGTGCCAGCCGCCGCCCCAGGATGATCGCGCCCACGCCGAGCAGGACGCTGAGCAGGATCATCAGGAAGAACAGCGTGGTGCGTTGGCCGATCGTGTCGGGATTGCCGACGGCCGGCGGGCTGGCCGGGTACTTCAGGAACGGCACGAGGTAGACCGTGGTGAAGGCACCCGCGGCCGTGAGCGCCGCCGTCGCGCGGGGGCTGAACCCGCCGACGCGGCCCAGGACGAAGGAGAACGCGAGAGAGGCGATGCCGCCCAGCGCGACCCCGTAGACCAGCACGCCGGTGGCGAGACCGACGGTGGACTGCACGGGCCGGCTGACGAGCTCTTCCTCTTCCTCGGCGGCGGCGGGGGCGGCGCCGCCGCCGTGACCGGCGTGGCCGGCCGCGGCGCCCGCGGCGTCGTGTGCGGCCGTGGCCTCTTCGACGGCGATGGAGCCCCGGACCGGGGGCTCACCGACCACGTAGGCGACGGCGAAGGCGAACAGACCGGCGATCAGGCCCGCGAGCATGCCGCGGACCAGCAGACCTCTGACAGTGGAGGCGTACATGGTGCGTGTGCCTCTCAGTGGCAGGGGAAGCCGAGCAGGTGTCGGCCGTCGTGCACCCACTCGTGCACGCCCTCGCCGGAGAACACGGCGGTCGCGCCCTGCTCGGCGCCGACGAAGTACAGGGCCACGAGCATCAGGAGACCGACGAAGAGCGCCCAGGGCAGGACCGCGCGCACGGGCAGCGGAGCAGAGGGCGAGAGGGCAGGGGCGGGTACGGCAGCGGAAGCGACGGCCTCGGCCATGGTGGAACCTCCTCGGGGAACAACGCGTCCCATGTGGTGGTGCGGAACGACGGTCCGAGGGTCTGACTCGCCGCGGCCGACACCCCCGGGGGAGTGCGGACGCGGCACACAGTGGCGCGACCATGCCGGATTCACACCGGACTTCCGTCTCGCCGTCGTCGCTATGTGCAGATGTCGGCGTGACGCTACCGCCTGCGGCCGGTCCGGCCAAGCGGATGAGTTCCTGATCACAGGGATGACCGGGGCGAGGGACGGCGCGGCGTCCCCACCCGGCGAACGCGTGTACATCTCGGCGGCCTTGAGTCCCAGCGGCGCGTTCACGCCGCGCGCCCACACGTCGTTCCGGTCCTGGCGCGGCACCTGGACCGACCGGGCCGGCGTGGGTGAGCCGGCGGCCCCGCCGGCGGGCGACCCGCTCGGCGACCCGGGCGTCATCGGTGTGGACCTGCTCGGGACGTCATCGGCCGGCACGCGGGGTCGTACCCCGCCCGGCCGAGGCGGCGGACCCCGTGAGCGCCGCGGAGCCCTGTTCGATGGCGGCCGCGCCGATGCCCGCTCGCGGTGCGAGAAACCTCGGGGTGGGGCGGATGGCCGGGAGGATCAGGGATTGGTCCAGGCGTCGGGGGCCCGGGTCAGCGCGGATACGTCGGCCGGCAGGTCGCAGGACGCGACGTCGGCGAGCGACACACCGTCGAGGATCTCGCGCACATTGGCCCGGAGCGCGATCCACAGGGGGAGCAGCGCCTCGGCCGGGCCGGTGTAGGAGAGGTCCGGGGGGCGGACCCCGCGTACCGAGACGAGCGGTCCGTCCACGACGCGGATGACATCCGCGATGCTGATGGACCGGGCGGACCTGGCCAGCCGGTAGCCGCCGTTGCCGCCGCGCCGGCTGACCACCAGACCACCTCGGCGCATGTCGTTGAGGATGCCTTCGAGGAACTTGTGCGGGATGTCCTGGGCGTCGGCGATGGCTTCGGCCTTCACCGGCCCGCCGTCCTGTGACGCGGCGAGCTGCAGCGCGGCACGTACCGCGTAGTCCGCCCTGGCTGAGATCCGCATGCGGCCATTATCCCGTACGGCTTGGGCCGACGTCCGCCGCGGGCGGGCCGCCCCCGGCTGCCGGTGGGTGCTCGTGCCCGGCGGCCGGGGACCGGGTGGGTCCGTGTCTGGAGGTCCCCGCCGTCAGTGGAAGGCGGCCGCCACCGCGCGGTGGGAGCCGTTGAGGTAGTGCTCGCCGATGGAGCGCAGGCGGTGCGCGGCGGGATGGTGCGCGGTCAGTACGCGTGCGTTGCGCCAGAAGCGGTCCAGGCCGGGGGCGTCCGCGAGCTCCAGCACGCGCGCGGTGACGTGCAGGGCGGCCTTCGACGTCACCGTCTCGGCCGTGGCGACCAGGGCGCAGACCCCCGCGGGCTCCTCGGCATCGAGCTGCGCGCCCGGGTCGAGGGCCCGGGCCATCACCTCCGTCGCCCGGTCGACCACGGCGGTCGCCGTCTGGGCGGCGGAGGCGAGTTCCCCGTACGTCAGGAAGAGGTCCGGGTCCGCACCGGGCAGCCGGTACGCGCGACCGCCCCTGCTGAGGTCGCGTGCTTCCGTGAGCGCACCCTCGACGATGCCGAGGCCGACGTGGCACAGGGCGAGCCGGAGCGCCGGCTCGGCGAGCGCGGTGAAGGGCGGGGCCGACTCCTCGTCGTGCGGCCGGCGGCCCAGCACCTGTCCCGGTGTGACGGCGACCCGGTCGAGGACGACCTCACCGGCGCCGCCCACGCGCTGCCCGAGGCGGTCGTGGGCGGGTTCGAGGGTCATGCCCCGCGCGTGGGACGGGACCCGTACGACCAGGACGTCACCGGTCACGGGGCAGGTGGCGTCGAGCACGATCTGGTCGGCGACGGCCACCGCCGTCTCCACGAACCGGCGCCCGCTCAGCACGTAGCCGGTGTCGCGCGGCCTCAGTGTGAGGTCGGTTCCATCGGTGTCGTCGCCGGGCACGGGAGTGCGTACCGCGCCGGTCCACAGCCAGCGCTCGCGAACCGACTCCTCTTCGAGGGTGGTCGCGTGCTGGTGACTCGCGTAGAAGCGTCCGCTCCACGCGTGGACGTAGTGGCGGGCGAGCACCTCGCCGACGGAGCTGTCCGCGGTGGAGATCTTCCGTATGACGGTGCATCCGGTACGCCAGTCCGCCCCGTGGTCCGACGCGTGCGGGGTGAGGGCCGCCGGCAGCCCGGCCTCGCGCAGCCGGGCCACCTCGTCGTGCGGCGGCTTGCCCGCCTGGTCGCGGGTGATGGCGTCCGCGGAGAGGTCGTCCGCCACGTCGCGGGCGGTACGCAGGAGTGCGCGGCGCCGCTCGTCGGCTGACCGCCGGCCCGCGGTACCCGGTGTCGTCGGCACGGGCGTCACCGGCAGGCCGGGATGCCGCCGCGTGGCGCGGGGGCTGGGAGGACAGCGGTGCCAGGGGAGATGGCGGTGGTCATGTCGGCTACTCCGGAACGTTGTCGGGCGGTATCGGCCGGTCGCCGAATCCCCACCTTTCCCATCGGATTGATAGGGATACTCACCCGAAGTCGCCGTCCGGGCAAGGGTGCGACCGGATGATGGACAGACCGGTCTTGCGATGGAAGATGACGTGGGGTCAGCGGCCTTGCCCGCGGCCGCGTCTGCCCCCCGCCACCTCGACCCCTGTCCCGTCAGGCGCAGTCGGTCGCCGAACCGGTGCTCAGCTCGTCCTGTCACGGATCACGTTGCGGTGCTCCTCGTAGAGGAGTCGGGCGTCGGCGTCCGGCATCGCCGGGGTCGTCAGGCCGCAGGCACAGGTCACCACGGTGAGCTCGCGCGGAGCGCCCGTACCGTGGCCCTCGGGGCCGGTCCGGGCGGCCCCGGGCGGCCTCTCGTAGCGGAGGTGGTGCGGGGTCCGGGCAGCGGCCGGGGCGCTGGGGGAGCCGGTGTCGTCGGGGGTGAAGCGGTGATCACTCATGGACCCAGTGTCGCCTGCCGCGTACGGGCGAGGGGCGCACGCGCGGCAGGGCACAGCGGCGGCGTCACCGAGTTGTACGCGGCCCGTCCCGGCGGGTGCCCGAGCCCGGGGGTGTCGTCCGGGCTCGGGCGCCGGCCTCGGGCACGGGGCTCAGGCGAGGTCGAACCGGTCGAGGTTCATCACCTTGTCCCACGCCGCCACGAAGTCACGCACGAACTTCTCTCCGGCGTCCGCGGACGCGTAGACCTCCGCGACGGCCCGGAGCTGGGCGTGCGAACCGAAGACGAGGTCGACGGCGGTGGCGGTCCACTTGACCTCGCCCGTGGCGCGATTGCGCCCTTCGAACACGTTCTCCGTCGAGTCCGACACCTTCCATTCCGTACCCATGTCCAGCAGGTTGACGAAGAAGTCGTTGGTCAGCGCCTCCGGCCGGTCGGTGAGGACGCCGTGCGCGGACCCCTTGAAGCCGGTGTTCAGGACCCGCATGCCGCCGGTCAGGACCGTCATCTCGGGTGCGGTCAGGGTCAACAGGGCGGCGCGGTCCAGCAGGAGCGTCTCCGGCGACAGCTTCTCTCCCGCCCGGAGGTAGTTGCGGAACCCGTCCGCCCTCGGTTCGAGCACACCGAACGACTCCACGTCGGTCTGCTCCTGCGAGGCGTCCGTGCGTCCCGGTGCGAACGGCACCGTGATGTCGTGCCCGGCGTTCTTCGCCGCCCGCTCGACGGCCGCGCACCCGCCCAGGACGATCAGGTCGGCGAGCGAGACCTTCTTCCCGCCGGCCTGCCCACCGTTGAAGTCCTGCCGGATACCGTCGAGGGTCCGCACCACCTCGGCCACCTCGGGCAGGTCGTTGACCTCCCAGTCCTTCTGCGGCGCGAGCCGGATCCGCGCGCCGTTGGCCCCGCCGCGCTTGTCGGTGCCGCGGAAGCTGGCCGCCGACGCCCAAGCGGTGGTGACCAGTTGGGGGAGGGAGAGTCCCGAGGCGAGGATCCTCTCCTTGAGGGCGGCGACGTCGGCGTCCGAGACCAGCTCGTGGTCGACCTCGGGGACCGGGTCCTGCCACAGCTGCGGCTCGGGAATCCAGGGGCCGAGGTAGCGGGACAGCGGCCCCATGTCGCGGTGCAGCAGCTTGTACCAGGCCTTGGCGAACGCGTCCGCGAGCTGCTCCGGGTTCTCGTGGAAGCGCTTCGCGATCGGCCCGTAGACCGGATCCAGCTTCAGCGAGAGGTCCGTCGTCAGCATCATCGGGGCGTGCCGCTTCGACGGGTCATGGGCGTCGGGCACGGTGTCCCGGGCCGCCGGATCCGTGGGCGTCCACTGATGGGCCCCGGCCGGGCTCCTCGTCAGCTCCCAGTCGTACCGGAACAGGTTGTCGAGGTACCCGTTGTCCCACTTCGTCGGCGCGGTGGTCCACGCGCCCTCCAGCCCGCTGGTGATCGCGTCGGCGCCCTTGCCGCTGCCGCAGGTGTTCCGCCACCCGAGGCCCTGCTGCTCCAGGGGGCCGGCCTCGGGTTCCGGGCCGATGCACCCGGGGTCGACCGCACCGTGGCACTTGCCGAAGGTGTGGCCGCCGATGATGAGCGCGGCCGTCTCCTCGTCGTTCATGGCCATGCGCTTGAACGTCTCGCGGATGTCCCGGGCGGCGGCGATCGGATCCGGGTTGCCGTCGGGCCCTTCCGGATTGACGTAGATCAGTCCCATCTGTACGGCGCCGAAAGGACCGGAGAGTTGCCTGTCGCCGCTGTAACGCTCGTCTCCGAGCCAGGTGTCCTCGGGTCCCCAGAAGACCTCCTCGGGTTCCCAGATGTCCTCCCGGCCGAATCCGAAACCGAACGTCTTGAGTCCCATGGATTCGATGGCGCAGTTTCCGGCGAACACCAGGAGGTCGGCCCACGAGATCTTTCGGCCGTATTTCTGCTTGACCGGCCAGAGCAGGCGCCGCGCCTTGTCGAGGCTCGCGTTGTYCGGCCAGCTGTTGAGGGGGGCGAAGCGCTGGGCCCCGGCCCCGCCCCCGCCCCTGCCGTCCTCGATGCGGTACGTGCCGGCGGAGTGCCAGCTCATCCGGATGAAGAGCGGTCCGTAGTGGCCGTAGTCGGCGGGCCACCAGTCCTGCGAGTCCGTCATCACCTCGAAGACGTCCCGCTTCAGCGCGTCGACGTCCAGGGTCGAGAACTCGCGTGCGTAGTCGAATTCCTCACCCATCGGATCGGACAGGGGCGAGTTCTGATGGAGAACCTGGAGGTCCAGTTGGTCCGGCCACCAGTCCCGGTTCGACCGTGGGCGGGTCGGGGAAGGGGTCGGGGCGGGGATGACTGGGTTCTCGCTTTCGCTGCCGGACACGTCCGTCCTTCTTTCCTGTGTCGGTGTTTCCCCCCGCTGGCTGCGTCCGTATGGTCGCGCACCACAGACCGCGCCGCACGGGAACACGCAGGGGCCCCGCACAACGAGCACGCGAAGCCGAAAGACGGAATCCGGACATGCGGATCGGTAAACTGCTGCTTCCCCCGAGCCTGAACAGGTGAATCGATATGAGTGACCTGCTGGAGCGACTGCGCGGGCGTGGCTGGCGGATGACGTCCCAGCGGCGCGTCGTCGCGGAGGTCCTCGACGGCGAGCACGTGCACCTCACGGCCGACGAGGTGCACGCCCGCGCCGCCCGGCGGCTGCCCGAGATCGCCCGCGCGACCGTCTACAACACCCTGGGCGAGCTGGTCGCCCTCGGCGAGGTCGCGGAGGTCTCCACCGACGGCCGGGCCAAGCGGTACGACCCCAATGCCCACCACCCGCACCAGCACCTGGTGTGTTCGGGCTGCGGCACCATCCGTGACGTCCACATGACCGTCGATCCGCTGGCGGGCCTCCCGCGGGAGCAGCGGTTCGGCTTCACGGTGTCCGGGGCCGAGGTCACCTATCGCGGGCTGTGCCCCGCGTGCGCTTCCGGTGCGCCGCAGGGCTGAGCGGGACCGTCACGGGCGGACCGCCCGGACGGTCCAGGCCGCCGAGGCGTAGAGGACGCCGTCGTCGGTCGCGTGGGCGGCGAGGGTGGCCCTCAAGCCGTCGACGGCGCGCCTGCGGTCTTCGGCGTCGAGGTCTTCGAGCATCCAGCCGAGCATGCCGAGCGTGAACCGCTCCGCATCGTCGGCGTCTTCGCCGAACCACATCGGCTCTTCGTGGGCTTCCAGCCGGACCTCCGTGAAGCCGGCGGCGCCGAGGACGGTCCGGATCCGGTCCGGGTCCGACAGCGCGAACGGCCCGGGGGAACCGGGAGCGGGCGCGGGCAACGGGCGTCCCGCGGCCAGTGCCCGGGTGAAGGAGAGGAACCACTCGTTGCGGCTCAGGGGTTGCCAGACCGACTGCACGAAGCGCCCCGCGGGGCGCAGCGCGCCGCCGATGTTGCGGAACGCGGCGACCGGATCGGCGAAGAACATCGTCCCCGAGCGGCTCACGGCCACGTCGAAGGCGGCGGCGGGGAAGGGATGGACCTGGGCGTCGGCCCGGACGAAGTCGGCGTTGTGCAGCCCTTCGGCCGCCGCTCGCTCCCGTGCCACCCGCAGCATCGCGGCCGACAGGTCCACGCCCAGGGCCCGGCCGCCGGGTGCCATCCGCGCGGCGTCACGGGTGATCTCACCGGTGCCGCAGCCGACGTCCAGCACGTGGTCGGCGGCGGACACGTCGGCCGCGGCGAGGAAGTCCGGGCGGTAGGCGCGCACCGCGCGGTCGAAACGGTCGGCGTGCTCCGCCCAGTACGCGCCCTCCTGCCCGTCCCAGGCGCGGGCCTGTTCGGCGTTGGAGGGATCGACCCGGGGAATGCTGACCACGGTAACCACCACCTATGATCCCAAACTACCCCGAAGGAGCAATTTTCCCCATCCTGACCTGCCGCAGGGGGGCAGGGGGGTCCCCTTCCTCACTGCTCCTGCGGTGGTTTGCCGTCCGCCGCGGAGACCTCGACGAACTCCACGTGCCCCTTGCCGTCGAGGCGCAGGACGGGGACGGCCTTGTTGCGCGGATTGCCGTTGTTCTGGAAGGAGATGAACCCGCCGGCCCCGGCCACCTGCTGGGTGCCGTCCATCTGGTGGAACATCCGGGCCACCGCGTCGCCGACGACCTGACCCTGCCAGCGGGCCGCCATCTGGATGCCGTGCGCCGCGGCGAGCACCGCGTCGTGCCCCATCAGGGCCCCGCCGTCGTCCCGGGTGTCGCGCGGGAACCACTGGTCGAGCAGCCCGCCCGGCTGGAAGTTCCTCGCGGACGGCGCGGACACCGCCTGGGGCGCCGAACGGTACATGTCGGGGTGGGAGAGGCCGGTGTAGAGCACCTCGATGTGCGTGTCGGCGGCGTGGGCGAGCTGTTCGGCGCTCAGGTTGGTCGTGTCGTCCCCCGTGAACACCGTGAACTGCTGATCGGTGCAGCTGCGGTTGGCGAGCGCGTCGAGGAAGTGGGTGAGGTGCTGTCCGCGGCCCGCGAAGTACACCAGCTGGGGGCGCTGCTGGCACAACTGGCCGGGCATGTAGCGCAGTTCGTTCTGCCAGGCGCTGTTGACGGAGGAGTCGTAGGTCATCCGCTCGGCGACGAGCCGGTGCTTGTCGCCGTCCTGGAAGGCCTTGGTGAAGGCCGTGCCGAGGGTGGAGGCGTAGAGGTCCCCCTCCGCCACGTCCTGGATCACGACCGCGGTGGCGACGCCGCGCCGCTTGAGGTAGCCCGCTGCCGCGTACGCCTCGTCCTCGTTCGTGGGCGCGATCCGGACGAAGCCGTTGATCCCCTGGATGTTCGTCGCGGTCAGGGTGGCGCCGACCATGGCGATGCCGTGTTCGGACAGACGCCTTATGGCCGCGAGGTTCTCGTTGTTGCTGGGGCCGAGGCCGGCCACCGCGACGAGCCGGTCCGGGGAGTCCTTACGGGCGATCAGCTCGTCGACCGTGTGCTTCCACTGGGTGGACTTGCTGCCCGGATTGGCGATCAGCAGACGGATCTTGGGAGTGGCCGCGAGGTCGCCCTGGTTGTGGCGGAACTGGGCGAGGTAGGCGCCCTGGAGCTCGTGCCGGACGCCCTCGGCCGAGTTGCTGTCGTCGGGCGTGCTGGTGAAGGAGGTGAAGTAGGCGACGCTGACGTACGGTTCCTTGTCCGCGTTGGCGAGGATCCGGCGGTTCTCCTCCTCGATCTTGCGGGTGACCGCGTCGAGGTGCGGGGCGAACACGTAGGCGCCGTCGGTCACTCCGACGCATTCGTCGTCCGGGCCCTGTTCGACGACCCCGTCGGCGCATCGGGCCTGGTGCTCCTGGAGCCAGCCGACCCCCAGCCAGAGCGCCGCGACCAGCGCGACCGCGGCGGCGGTGGCGAGGGCGACGCGGCGCACGACGTGCAGGGGCCATTCGAGTCTGGGCACGCGCTCAGCCCTCCCAGCCCGCGGTCTGGGGATCGCGCCAGTGACGGTAGCGCTCCGCCTCGTCGTAGAGGGCCACGATGTCGTTCCTCCGCAGTTGGGACAGCTGCGCGCAGCCGTCGGCGATCAGATCGTTGAGGCGCATGGCCGGGTCGGCGAGCGGATCGCTCCACACCCAGCGGGTGGTCACCAGGGTGTGGATCACCGACTCGGTGTCCATCACCCGTCCGGGCCGGCGCGGGACGAGTCCGGCGAGGAGCTCCACGGGGCCGCTGCCGGTGGGGAGGCGGTTCGGCGCGGCGGTGATCGCGTCGAACTCGGAGATCCACTGCGCGGCCGGTACGGCGGTGAAGCGCCGCGTCAGGTGCGCGGCGACCTCCTCGGTCCGCCCGCGGGCCAGCTGGTGGTACATCTGCTGCACCGGCTTCCCCTCGCCGCGGTAGTACTCGGCGAGGAGTTCGTGCGCCGCGTCCCACCCGTCGGGGCGCGCGGCCAGCCGCCACAGGAGCAGCCGGCGCAGCCACGGGTGCAGTACGGGGACGACGGCGACGGGCCCGGTCAGCAGCCAGCGGGAGCGGACCTCCCCGAACAGGGAGTCGTCGGGGCTGAGCAGCCGCGTGGCGACGGAGAAGTCCCGGGCGGCGGCGCATTCGGCGAGCGCGGCGCGCTGGGTGTCGTCGAAATCGCGCAGGAGGTGGCCGAGGGCCGTGTCGGCGAGGGTGGCGGACTCCTCCCCGGAGCGCAAGGGCCGGTCGGGCAGGGTGCGCAGCCAGCGGTCCTGCCCGGGCCCCGAGTCGGGGGGCGGCCCGGCCTGGCGCAGTACGTCCAGTACCTGGTGGACGGCGCGCGGCAGCCCTCCGGTCAGCCGGTGCACGAAGGAGGTGAGGCGGGTCAGCGGGGCCAGGTCGCCGTTCCCGCCGAGCTGGAGCTCTATCCGGATCCGCACCTCGTCCAGGTTGAGGTCGCGCAGGCGCAACGGGTACCACCAGGTGTCCTCGCTGTCGCGGGTGGGCCGGTGGGCGTTCCAGTCGGACAGGGACGCCCGGTCGGGACCGCGCAGCTGCCAGGGCCAGGAGTCGCCGGTGGCCGGGCCCCAGCGGGGCAGCCAGCGGTTGGAGCTGGCGACGACGGTCAGCGGGTCGCTGGCATGGCCGGCCACGACCGTCTCGTCGTGCCGGGAGCGCAGCAGCAGATCGAGGAAGCGGCGGCCGTACCCGGTGTGGGAGTTGTCGAGGAGCAGCAGGTAGGAGCGGGGCATGAAACTGCGGGCCGAGTTGCGTCTGAGGTCCTCCAGGAACGCGGAGAACAGGACGAGGTCGAGCCGCTCCTGCTCGTTCTCGTCGCCCTCGTGACGCCAGAGATTGAGCTCCACGAGGGCTTCCATCGGGTCCGCGCTGCGGGTCATGGGGTGGCGTCCGTACCAGTGGGCCCCGGAGGTCAGCCGGCTGCCCAGCCTGCCGCCGAACAGGCCGGGCACGGTGCGGCGGCCGCGCCGCAGGGCGTCCTGGAAGAGGGCGAGGGCGGCGGTCGAGGCGCCTTCGGGCATCCCGACCGCACCCATCCCCACCTCGAAGAAGGCGGCCAGGTAGTCGCCGTGCCGGGCCTCGTTCTCCTCCTGGAACCGGTCGAGCTGGCGCTGCACCGCGCGCCGGCCCTCGGCGAGGCTGCGCATGCGCAGCTCCTGGTCGGAGGCGAGCAGACCCAGGCTGAGCAGCGGGAAGTGGGAGCGCCCGTAGCGGGGCAGCTTGCGTTCGAGCTGGCGGGCCAGGAGCCCGAGGGCGTAGCGCGGCAGCAGGGACTGGGCCCCGCCGAAATTGACGAAGGCGAAGGGGTAGTCGGGCCCGAAGTGCTCCATGAGCGCGCTGTGCGCCTCGCTGGCTCCGCTGCCCGCCGGCCCGAGGAGCATGGTCAGGGGCCGTTCGGCGGCCGGGTCCTCCTTCAGGCACGCGTCGACGAGCGACAGGATGCCGCTCCGGCCCCGCAGGCCCATGCCCGTGCCCGGCTCCATCACGTGTGATCCCCCCAGGACGACGCTTCCGAGGAGTAGAGACTGCCATCGGGAGCGGGAGTCAGACAGGGTTTTCCCCTCCTTGATTCGGTCCGCTCGCATCCGCGCAGGTACCGCGGGGCTCCGGGCCCGGGGAGGGGCCGGCGGCCGGCCCGTGCCGAGGGCCCCGACGTGCGCGGCGTGGGCCGCTGACCGAGATTGGAAGTATCCGATCCACCCGCCGAGGAGCCGCCCGTGTCCGCGCAGACCCCCGGGGCCTCTGGCCCGACAGGTGAGCAGTGGGAGCTGCGCCACGGCGGCCAGAGCGCCGTCGTGGCCGAACTCGGCGGCGCCCTGCGCCACTACGAGGCGGACGGCCGGCCCCTGCTGGACGGGTTCGCCGCCGACGCCCCGGTCACCGCCGGGCGCGGGCAGCTGCTGGTGCCCTGGCCCAACCGGGTGGGCGGCGGCCGCTACCGGTTCGACGGCAAGGACCTGCAACTCCCGCTCAGCGAACCGGAGCACCACAACGCGATCCACGGACTGCTGCGCTGGACCCCCTGGCGCCTGCTCGACCGCTCCGGCGACGCGCTGCGGGCCGGCACCACGCTCCACCCCCAGCCCGGGTACCCCTTCCTGCTGGAGGTGACCGCCGACTACCGGCTCACGGACGACGGGCTGGAGGTCCTGGTCCGCGCCACCAACACCGGCACCACGAGAGCGCCGTACGGGGTGGGGCAGCACCCCTACCTGACGGTCGGCACCGGCCTGGTCGACGCGGCGCTGCTCACCGTGCCCGCCCGCTTCCGGCTGCGCACCGACGACGTGGGTCTGCCGATCG
The DNA here is from genome assembly GCF_052114405.1 of Streptomyces sp. M-16. Lineage (NCBI taxonomy): Bacteria > Bacillati > Actinomycetota > Actinomycetes > Kitasatosporales > Streptomycetaceae > Streptomyces > Streptomyces sp. M-16. Next base: position 150,370 of record NZ_JBFRER010000001.1, read on the forward strand.
GCGAGGAGCCCGTCGAGGGTACGGAGTACGACTTCCGCACCCCCCGCCCCATCGGCCCGCAGCACCTGGACACCGCCTTCACCGGACTCGACCGCGACGGGGACGGCCGGGCCGTGGTCCGGCTGGCACACCCCTCGGGGCGGCACGGCACCGATGTATGGCTCGGCGAGGGCACCCGGTGCGTGCAGGTGTACACCGGTGACACCCTGCCGGAGCCCGAGCGGCGCCGCGGTGTCGCCGTGGAKGCCATGTCCTGCCCGGCGGACGCCTTCCGCACCGGCACCGACCTGACGGTCCTGGAACCGGGGGCCCGGCACGAGCTCCGCTGGGGCCTGAGCCCCTGGGGGAGCGCCGGCTGAACGGGACCGACGGCGGCGACGTACCCGGCACACCCCCAGCGTCGGCGGGAAGGCGGCGATCCGATGGCCCGGCACCACGAACCCCCGGCCGGCCGGCGCATGAGCGCGCAGGACTTCCGGGCACTGTACGAGCGGCTGCGCGCGGCGGACCCGGCCGGCCGGGATCCGGCGGGCCGGGATCCGGACGGCCGGCGCGGGGCCCTGCGCCACCTGACCCCCGCACGCGTCGCGGCGGCCGCCGCCGAGGTCCGGCTCGGTCACACGGTGTCCCTCGCCGCGCCGATCGAGACCCGGCCGGGTCCGGACGATCCCGAGCCCGCCGAGTACCGGGTGACCGGGCCCGCCCCCGGGGAGGCCACCGCGGACGGTCTGCACTTCGCCCTCGACCGCTTCGCCATGAACGTCCACGGGGACGCGGACAGCCACCTCGACGCGCTCAACCACGTGATCTTCGACGGCGAGCTGTACGACGGGGTCCCGGCCGGGGACACGGCGGCGGCGGGCGCCCGCTCGCTCTCCCTCGACGCGGTCCGCGACGGCATCGTGGGACGGGGCGTGCTGCTGGACGTCCCCCGGTCGCGGGGCGTGCCCTGGCTGGAGCCGGGGGAGAACGTGACGGCCGGGGACCTGACGGCCGCCGAGGCCGCCCAGGGCGTCCGGGTCGGCCCCGGGGACCTGCTGCTCGTCCGGGTGGGGCACCGGCGCCGCCGCGCGGAACTCGGGGCGTGGGAGGCGGCGCGGGCGAGGGCGGGCCTGCACCCGGATGCCCTGTCGTTCCTGGCGGAGCGCGAGGTCGCCGTCCTGGGGGGCGACGGCAACAACGACACCGCCCCCGGCGCGGTGGCGGACGTCGCCTTCCCCGTGCACGTCCTGGCGGTGCAGGCGATGGGCATGCACCTGATGGACTACCTGAGCTTCGAGGAGCTGGTCACGGCCTGTGAACGGGCCGGCCGCTGGAGCTTCCTGTGCGTGGTCGCCCCGCTGCGGCTGCCGGGCGCCACCGGGTCCCCCGTGAACCCGATCGCCGTGCTGTGACCGCGGCGCGCGCCGGTGCCCGCCCGGCCGGGTCGCCGTGCGGGGGAAGGGCGGCTACGTTCGAATGGGCGGACACGCCCGGACTCCGCACCGCGGAGCGACAGGTTCTGGCGCGATGGCAGGGCCGCGACCCCAAGGACGGTGGTCGACGTGGGCGACTCTCCCCACTACGACGTCATCATCATCGGGACCGGCGCGGGCGGCGGTACCCTCGCCCACCGGCTGGCGCCGTCCGGCAAACGCGTCCTGCTCCTCGAACGCGGCGGCTACCTGCCCCGGGAGCGGGACAACTGGGATTCCACCGCGGTGTTCGTCAAGGGCAAGTACCGGGCCCCGGAGTTCTGGTTCGACCAGCACGGCGAAGCGTTCCCTCCCGAGGTCAACTACTACGTCGGCGGGAACACGAAGTTCTACGGAGCCGCCCTCTTCCGGCTGCGGCCCGAGGACTTCGGCGAGCTCCGCCACCACGGTGGCATGTCGCCCGCCTGGCCCCTGCGGTACGAGGACCTGGAGCCGTACTACACGCAGGCCGAGCACCTCTACCGCGTGCACGGGCGGCACGGGGAGGATCCCGGAGAGGGGCCGGTGAGCGCGCAGTACGCCTATCCGCCCGTCGAACACGAGCCGCGCATCCAGCAGTTGAACGACGACCTGGAGAGGAAGGGGCTGCACCCCTTCCACCTGCCCATCGGGGTCGACCTCGTTCAGGACGCCGACGGGCGGGCCGTTCCCTCCAGCGTCTGCATCCGCTGCAACCGGGTGGACGGCTTCCCCTGTCTGGTGCGCGGCAAGTCCGACGCCCAGGTGATCTGCGTGGAGCCCGCCCTGGAGTACTCCAACGTCGAACTGCTCACCCACGCCCACGTGGTCCGGCTGGAGACCGACGCCGCCGGCCGCAGCGTTACCTCCGTCGTCGTCAGGGGCGCCGACGGCTCCGAGACCCGGTTCTCCGCGGACATCGTGGTCGTCTCCTGCGGGGCGGTCAATTCCGCGGCCCTGCTCCTGGCCTCGGCCAACGACCGCCACCCACGGGGACTGGCCAACAGCTCCGACGTCGTGGGCCGCCACTACATGCGGCACAACAACCTGGCCCTGATGGCGGTGTCGAAGGAACCCAACGACACGCAGTTCCAGAAGACCCTCGCGCTGCACGACTGGTACCTGGGCGCGGACGACTGGGACCACCCGCTGGGCGGCATCCAGATGCTGGGCAAGTCGGACGCCGAGCAGATCCACGGCGAAGCCCCGCGCTGGGCCGGAGCGGTCATCCCGGACATGCCGTTCGAGGTGCTGGCGCACCACGCCGTCGACTTCTGGCTGTGCGGCGAGGACCTCCCGATGCCCGACAACCGGGTCACCCTGGACCGCGACGGCGCCATCCACCTCGCACTCGACGAGAAGAACAACACGGAGGGGCTGGAGCGGCTGCGGCACAAGCTCCAGGGCATGCTCGGGCACCTGGGCATGCACGAGCGGCACCTGCTGCCGCACAGCATCTACCTCCACAAGGGCATGCCGATCGGGGCCACCGCGCACCAGGCGGGCACCGTCCGGTTCGGCACGGACCCGGCCGCCTCCGCCCTGGACACCGACTGCAAGGCCCACGACCTCGACAACCTCTACGTGGTCGACACGAGCTTCTTCCCGAGCATCGGCGCGGTCAACCCGTCCCTGACGGCCATCGCCAACGCGCTGCGGGTCGGCGACCACCTCCTGGCCCGGCTGAACTGACCCCCACGCCTCCTGGGCCGACCGGAGGAAGATCCTCGGCCGAACGGCCCAACCGGGGCCCGCCGGGCGGGCCCGCTGCCGCTGCCGCTGCTTGTGTGGGCCATCGGTCGGTCCGGTCGCCCGGAGCCGCGCATCGAGGAGGCAGCACGACGTGGATTCCACCGTGGGCGCACCGCAGGGTGTGATTCCGCCCCATCTGCTCAAGGGACAGAAGGCGCTGGTCACCGGCGCCAACTCGGGCATCGGCAAGGCGACGGCCATCGGGCTCGGCAAGGCCGGTGCCGACGTGGTAGTGAACTACGTGGCCGACCGCGACTCCGCGGAGGAGGTCGTCCGCGAGATCGCCTCGTACGGGGTGCGCGCGGAGGCCTACGAGGCGGACGTGTCCCAGGAGGACCAGGTCGTCGCCATGGTGGACCGGATGGTGCGGGAGTTCGGCACGATCGACATCATGGTCGCCAACGCCGGCCTGCAACGGGACGCCCCGTTCACCGAGATGACCCTCGCCCAGTGGCAGAAGGTGCTGGACGTCAACCTCACCGGCCAGTTCCTGTGCGCCCGCGAGGCGACGAAGGAGTTCATGCGGCGCGGCGTGGTTCCCGAGGTGTCCTGCGCGGCCGGGAAGATCATCTGCATGAGTTCGGTGCACCAGATCATCCCGTGGGCCGGACACGTCAACTACGCCTCCTCCAAGGGCGGCGTGCAGATGATGATGGAGACCCTGGCCCAGGAGCTCGCACCGCACCGGATCCGGGTGAACGCGGTCGCCCCCGGGGCCATCAGGACGCCCATCAACCGCGACGCCTGGGAGACCCCGCAGGCGCGCGAGGAGCTGCTGAAACTGATCCCGTACAAGCGCATCGGCGACCCCGAGGACATCGCGCACGCCGTCGTCGCCCTCTCGTCCGACCTCATGGACTACGTGGTCGGCGCCACCCTCTACGTCGACGGCGGAATGACCCTGTTCCCCGGATTCGCCACCGGCGGCTGATCCTCCCTCGCCCGTGCGCCGGTCACGGCACTAGCAGCGAAGGCACGCATGCACACCACGGTCCACCTGCTCGCCGACGCCCCGGCCCAGCTGCTCCCGGCCAGGGAACTCATGGCCTTCACCCTCGCCTCCCACATCATCCTGGTGCCCATGGGCGTGGCCCTGCCGTTCATCACCCTGGTGATGCACTACCGCGGCCTGCGCCACAACGACCCCACCGCCCTGTTGCTGGCCCGGCGCTGGTCGGCCGTCATGGCGGTGCAGTTCGCCGTCGGCATCGTCACCGGCACCGTCCTCTCCTTCGAGTTCGGCCTGCTCTGGCCCGGCCTGATGGGCAGGTGGGGTGACGTGTTCGGCATCGGGTTCGGTGTCGAGGCGTGGGCGTTCTTCCTCGAAGCGGTGCTCATCGCCATCTACCTCTACGGCTGGCGCCGGCTGAAGCCCCGTACGCACTTCCTGCTCGGGCTTCCGCTCCCGGCCGCCGCGCTGATGGGGGCGTTCGGCATCCTGGCCGCCAACTCCTGGATGAACACGCCGCAGGGCTTCTCCCTCGACCCCGAGGGCAACCCGGTCGACGTCAACATCTGGAAGGCCGTCTTCACCCCGATGTTCGGGCCGCAGTACTGGCACTTCGTCGTGGCCATGCTGCTGACCGCCGGGTACGTGGTGGCCGGGGTCTACGCGGTCGGCTGGCTGCGCGGCCGCCGGGACCACTACCACCGGCTCGGCTTCGCCGTCCCCTTCACCATCGCCGCCGTGGCCACTCCGATCCAGTTCGTGCTGGGCGACTCCATCGCCCGGTCGGTGTTCCACAAGCAGCCCGTGAAGTTCGCCGCCCTGGAGATCGTCTGGGAGACCGGCACCCACGTGCCCGAGTACATGTTCGGCCGCCTGCACCCGGACGGATCGGTCTCCGGCGGCATCAAGATCCCCCAGCTCGACTCCATCCTGGCCGGCTTCAGCCCGGCCACCAAGGTGATCGGACTCTCCTCCGTCCCCGAGAGCGACCGGCCCACGGCCACCCAGGCGACCATCGCCCACTGGGCCTTCGACCTCATGGTCGTGATCGGATCCGTGCTGGTCCTGCTCGCCCTCTGGTACGCGCTGGTCTGGTTCAGGCACCGCCGCCTGCCGGCCTCCCCGTGGTTCTACCGCGGCGCCGCCTGCGCGGGCGTCGCGTCGGTGGTGGCCGTGGAATGCGGCTGGGTCGCCACCGAGGTGGGGCGCCAGCCCTGGATCGTGTACCAGAACATGCGGGTCGCCGAGGCGGTGACCGCGACCCGCTCAACCAGTTTGTGGATCATGTTCGGCCTGGTGGTCGCGGTGTACGTGTTCGTCTTCGGCTCCTTCCTCGCCGTCCTCCTGAAAATGCGCACCCGATGGCGGCTCGCCGACGCGCGGCAGGCGGCCGGGGGCCCGGCGGGGGCGCCGGAGACGGACACCCCGTACGGGCCCCGTCCCTCCGTCCCGGCGGGCGGCCCGCCCCCCGCCGCAGGATCCGCCCCGTCCGAGGACGGCCGGTCGTGACCGCCGGGCTCATCGCCCTCGTCCTGCTGCTCGCCGTGGCGGCGTACGCGTGCGCGGGCGGCACCGACTACGGGGCCGGCTTCTGGGACCTGGTCGCAGGAGGGGCCGAACGCGGCAAGCGGCCGCGGTGGCTCATCGACCACGCGATGTCCCCGGTGTGGGAGGTCAACAACGTCTGGCTGATCTTCGTCCTCGTCATCATGTGGACGGGATTCCCGACGTTCTTCCAGACCGTGTTCTCGGCGATGTGGCTCCCGCTCGCCCTGTCCGCCGTCGGCATGGTCCTGCGCGGCGCCTCCTTCGCCTTCCGCAAGGCCGCCCGGCGGCTCAGCCGACAGCGGCTGCTCGGAGCCCTGTTCGCCCTGTCCTCGCTCGTCACGCCCTTCTTCCTCGGCGCGGCCGCCGGCGGGATCGCCTCCGGGCGGGCGGCGCCCGGCACGGAAGCCGAGGCGCACGTCTGGGTCAACCCGACCTCCCTCCTGTTCGGACTGCTGGCGGTCACCGCCACGGCCTTCCTCGGCGCGGTGTTCCTCGCCGGTGACGCGCGCCGCTTCGACGCGCCCGAGCTGGTCGGCTACTTCCGGGCGCGGGCCCTGGCGGCACTCGCCGCGGTCGCCGTACTGGCCGTGATCACGCTGTTCGTCACCCGCACGGACGCCCCGTACGTGTGGCACGGCCTCACCCACGGCGCGGGGCTCGTCTTCACCCTCGTGGCCGGGGCGGCCACCTGCGCCACCGCGTGGCTGCTGACCCGCACGCCGGACATCCGGGTCCGGTTCACGGCGGTGGCGGTCGTCGCGGGAGCCGTCATCGCCTGGGGCCTGGCCCAGCGCCCGTACCTCGTCCCCACCTCGCTGACCGTCTCCGACGCGGCGGGCGCCCCCTCCACCCTGACGTGGCTCGTGTTCGTGACGCTGGTGGCCCTGGTGCTCGTCGGCCCGGCCGTCTTCCTCCTGTACTGGCTGGACACCCACGGCGAGCTGGAGGAACTCACCGACGCCGACCTGCGGCGCGGCGGCCCCGAGCCGGGTGGGACGGCCGGTGGCGGCTGACGCCCGGACACGCGGACGGCGCCCGGCCGCGGGGGTCCGGCCGTCCGTCAGACGAGGACGTTGACCGCGCGGGCGATGACGAGACCCAGGATGGCCAGGGAGATGACGGACTGGACGGTCATGACGCTCTTGGCCCAGGGGGCGAGCGGCATGACGTCGGTGGGGCTGAACGCGGTCGAGTTGGTGAAACCGAGGTAGAGGTAGTCGATGTACCGGGGGCGCCAGTCCGCCGCGCGCACCTCGGGGCTGAGGTGCTGGGGAAAGGCGAGTGCCGGGGTGCCGGGCATGCGGTGGGCCCGGGCGGAGGGCCCGCCGCTGTCGAGTTCGAAGTACAGCAGGGAGAACGCGAGCACGGTGGTGACCCAGACGATGCCGCCGGCCAGGAGGAGGGCCGAGGCGGACGAGGTCTCCTTCCCGCCGTGGATGAGATCGTCGATCAGCTGGACGGTCGACCACGAGGCCCCGCACGCCATCACGACGACCAGGGCGATCGACACCGCGCGCAGGGCGTCCGAGCGGCGGCTGATCCGGACGGGGTCGGCCGAGACCAGCGCCACCAGGAGCAGCCCCTCGGCCAGGGGAATCGCCCACCGGGGTCCCAGTCTCAGATCGTCGGGCAGCAGGAGGGTCAGTACCGCCGAGACGATGACGGCCGCGGCCATCGGCCAGCGGGTCTCGGGGTGCACCGCCGGTCGCGGTGCGGGCTCCGGCTCGTGCGGGTCGCTCATACGGTTCGCATCCGAGGGGGTGTGTCCCGGCAGGGGCGGACTGCTGCCGGGGGGCGGGGCGGGCGGGCGGGAGCGCACCGGCCGCCGCGGTCACCCGACGCGGGGGAGCCGGGATCGCGGGTCCTACCGTAGAACGGGGTGAAGGTGTGGCGAGGTGACCGACACGCTCCCCGCCCACTTCCCCACCGAGCCGTTCCCGCCGTCGCGGCACGTCACAATGGCCCGCGACGTGGTGGGACCGCACCTCGGCGCACGTGTACCGCGCGGGGTGGGAACGCCCGCGCGCTCCTCGGCTGTGAACGCCTCCGCGGAAGGCCCGTCATGACAACGAGTCAGATCCTGCTCGGCATCGGACTGGTCCTGGCCCTCGCCGTGGGCTGCCAGGTGGTCGCGAGCCTGCTGCGCCTCCCGGCGATCCTCCTGCTGCTGCCGACCGGGTTCATCGCGGGCACGCTGACCGACGACGTCAACCCCGAGAAGCTGCTCGGGCCCGCGTTCTCACCGCTCGTCTCCCTCGCCGTCGCGGTCATCCTCTACGACGCCGGCCTGGGACTCGACCTCCGCCACCTCAAGGGCCACACCCGCACGGTCGTGGTCCGGCTGGTCTGGCTCGGCGCCCTCGTCACCGCGGTGGCCGCGGCCCTGATCGCCGTCCCCGTCCTCGGCATGTCGGCGGGCGCCGCCGTGATGCTGGGCGCGATCCTCGTCGTGAGCGGGCCGACCGTCGTCGGGCCCCTGCTGAGGTTCGTCCGCCCGACGGAGCGCCTGCAGCGCGTCCTCGTCTGGGAGGGCTCCCTGATCGACCCGCTCGGGGGCATCCTCGGAGCGCTGGTCTTCCACGGCGTCCTGGCCAGCGGACAGTACGGCTTCCCCCACCAGCTCGCCATGTTCTGCGGCAGCGTCGCGGTCGGGCTCGCGGGCGGCGCCGTCGGAACGGTCCTGCTCTGGCTGCTCCTGCGCCGCCTCACCCTCGACGAGGTGCTCGCCACCACGGTGCAGCTCGCCGCCGTGGTCTCGGTGGCCGCGGCCTGCGACGCCTACCGGGACGACACCGGCCTGATCGCCGCCGTGGTCATGGGGATCGCACTGGCCAACCTGCCCGGCCTGGACATGCCCGCCCGCCGGTCCTTCTTCGAGACCCTGGTCTCGCTCATCATCGGCCTGCTGTTCATCTCCATCTCGGCCACCGTCACCCCGCAGTCCCTGCGCCACGTGGCGCTGCCCGCCCTGGGCCTGGTCGCCGCGCTCGTCCTCGTCGTCCGGCCGCTGGTGGCGCTGCTCTCCACCGCCCGCACCGACGTCCCCTACCGCGAGCGCTGGTTCATCGGCTGGATGGCCCCCCGCGGCATCGTCGCCGCGGCCACCGCCTCCACCTTCTCCGTCGCCCTCGTCGGGGCCGGTATCGGCGGCGCACAGAAGATCCTTCCCGCGACCTTCGTGGTGATCGTCGCCACCGTCACGGTGTACGGCCTGACGGCGGTTCCCGCGGCCCGCCGGCTCGACGTCCGCCGCCCGGCCCGCTCCCGGCCGCTCCTGGTCGGCGGCGACCCCTGGGTGATCGAGCTCGGGCGCGCGCTGCGCTCCGCGGGCCTGGACGTGCTCATGTGGGCCGGCCTCGAAGGCCAGCGGCGCGGCATCACCGACGCCGGCCTCGACCTGGCCCCGGGCGAACTGCTCGCCGCCGCCACCGGCTCCGGCGCCGCACTCGAAGGCATCACGGACGTCCTGCTGCTCACCGACGAGGACGACTTCAACGCCCTCGCGTTCATGACGCTCAAGGAGACAGTGGAGGGACCCGTCCACCGCCTGGCACCGCCCACCCGCAGCCACGGCGTCATCGCCCCGTACGCGGGCAGCCGGGCGCTGTTCGGACCCGGCCTCAACCGGCCGGAAGTGGCCCACCGGTTCGCCGACGGCGCCCGCATCGTCGTCGTGCCGGCCGACAGGGGCGTCCCGGCCGGACACGACACGCTGTTCCTGGTGCGACCGGACGGACGGCTCGCCGCCGCCACGGAGGCCGGACCGCCGACGCCGGGCGACGGTGACACCGCGATCCTCCTTACCCCCGCCGCGCCGTCCCCGCCGCGGTCCCGGGCGTAGTCCCCGCCGTGGTCTCAGCCGCGCCGGCGGTCCAGCGCCTCGTCGAGGGTGCTCGCCGCCATGATGAGCGACAGGTGGGTGAACGCCTGTGGGAAGTTGCCCAGTTGCTCACCGCTGGGGCCCACCTCCTCGGCGAAGAGACCGATGTGGTTGGCGTAGGTGTGCATCTTCTCGAACGTGTACCGGGCGGGCCGCAGGCGGCCGGCGCGGGCGAGCGCGTCCACGTACAGGAAGGTGCAAAGGCTGAAGGTGCCCTCGGAGCCGCGCAGGCCGTCCGGGGAAGCGGCCGGGTCGTAGCGGTAGACGAGGCTGTCGGAGACCAGGGTGCGGTCCATGGCGTCCAGGGTGGAGAGCCAGGACGGGTCCCTGGGCGCCACGAAGCCGACCCGGGGCATGAGCAGGAGGGAGGCGTCCAGGACGGCATCGCTGCCGTAGTGCTGGACGTAGGCCCGAGTGGAGTCGTTCCAGCCGCGCTCCATGACCTGGTACAGGATGTCGTCGCGGGTCCGCGTCCAGCGCTCGGTGTCGGCGGGCCGGCGGAACTCCTCCGCCAGCCGCAGGCCCCGGTCGAAGGCGGCCCAGCACATGATCCGGCTGTAGGTGAAGTCCTGGCGGCCGCCGCGCGTCTCCCAGATCCCCTCGTCGGGGCGGTCCCAGGAACCGGCCAGCCAGTCCAGCGTCCGGGAGAGCACCTTCCAGCCCTGGTAGCCGGCCTGCACGGCGATCTCGTGTCCCTCGGACAGGGCGTAGAGCGCCTCTCCGTAGATGTCCAGCTGCAACTGGTCGGCGGCCGCGTTGCCCAGCCGTACCGGCGCCGAGCCCCGGTAACCCTCCAGGTGACCGAGGACCTCCTCGGTCAACAGCGGTTCGCCGTCGACCCGGTACATGATCTGGAGCGGTTCGCCGTTCTTGCCGGCGGACTCGCGCAGCCGGTCACCGAGCCAGTGCGTGAAGTCGGTGGCCTCCTCGACGAACCCGAGGTCGAGCAGGGCGCGTACGGAGAGCGAGCCGTCGCGGACCCAGGTGTAGCGGTAGTCCCAGTTGCGTTCGCCGCCGACCTGTTCGGGCAGGCCCATGGTGGCGGCGGCGACCGGGGCGCCGCTGGGCGCGTACGTGAGGAGCTTGAGGGTGATGGCGGAGCGGTTGACCATGTCGGGCCACCGGCCGCGGTAGTTGGACCCGCGGACCCAGCTCTGCCAGAAGTCGGCGGCCTCCCAGAGCTGGTGGGTGATCCCGTCGACGGAGAGCGGCGGCGGGGTCTGCGCGTCGGCTCCGCGGACGGTGAGGACGACCGCTGCAGCTTCGCCCACCTCCAGCGTGACGGAACCCCGTACGTCGTCGCCGTCACGCTCCACCGGGAAGGTGCTCTGGAGGTGCGCGCAGACGCCCGGGGCCCGGAAGGCGGCGGCATCGGGGCCCAGCTCCAGCCGGTGGGAGGCCCGGCCGTAGTCGAACCGGGGGCGGCACTCCATGTCGAAGCGGACGGTGCCGCGCACGGTGCGGACGGTGCGGATCAGGGTGTGCCGGACCGCCGGGGAGCGGCCGGTGTGCGGCGGCATCCAGTCGAGCACCTCACCCACCCCGTCGGGGGACATGAAGCGGGTGACCAGGACGGCGGTGTCCGGGTAGTACAGCTGTTTGCAGCGGGCCTCCGGGTCCGCCGAAGAGATCCGGAAGTAGCCGCCGCGATCGTGGTCCAGCAGGGCGGCGAAGATGCTGGGGGAGTCGAAGCGGGGCGCCGCGAACCAGTCGACGACGCCGCTTGAGGTCACGAGCGCGGCGGTCTGAAGATCACCTATGAGACCGTGCTCGGCGATGGGCGGATAGCGGTCCATGAGCATCCCCGGGTCAGGGTGGTCCTTTGGATTCACTATCGGTCAGCGCCACCCGGCGCGCCCGGCGAGCCGGGGACCGGCGGGCTTCGGCCCTGGTCCGCGGCGGTGCGCGCGGGCCCCGCACACCCGGCGCGCGCGGGGCCGGAGCGTGCCGTCGGAATGACGTTCGGTGACTCGCCGGGACGTCGCGGACCGTACGCGCCCGACACGACCCGGTGCCGTGATACGACCACCGGGAGGCCTGTCGCCCGACGTGTCCGGGTGGATCCCTGAGCTGAGGAGACGATGCGCATGTCGACCGTACCCGCCGGGCCGCCCCCCGCGCCACCGCCGGACGCCTACGCCCTGGTCCGCACCCGCGGGTACGTGGTGCTGCTGGTCATGACGGCGCTCCTCGGCATCCCGGTCTCCGCGGTGGCCTTCGGGTTCCTCGCGCTCGTGTCCGCGCTGCAGTCGCTGACCTACACCGACCTGCCGAGGGGGCTGGGCTTCGACGGAACGCCCTCGTGGTGGCCGATCCCGCTCCTCGCCGTGGGCGGCCTGCTGGTGGCCCTGACCATCCGCTGCCTGCCGGGGGAGGGCGGCCACAGGCCGGCCGAGGGCCTGGTCACGAAGGGGCCGCCCACGGCGGCGGAGCTGCCCGGCATCGCGCTCGCGGCGATCCTGTCGCTGGGCGCGGGCGTGGTGCTGGGGCCCGAGGCGCCGCTCATCGCGCTCGGCGGCGGCCTGGCGGTGTTCGCCGTCCGCGCCGTGAAGCGCGGCCTCGACGCCGGCACCACCGCCGTCCTGGGGGCCGCGGGGAGTTTCGCGGCCGTCAGCACGCTGCTGGGCTCGCCCCTGCTCGGGGCGTTCCTCCTGATGGAGGTGTCCGGCATCGGCGGCGCGATGATGGGGATCGTCCTGGTACCGGGCCTGCTCGCGGCCGGCGTGGGCGCACTGATCTTCACCGGCCTGGGGTCGTGGACCGGCCTCGGCACCTTCTCGCTGGTCCTCGGTCACGTACCGCGGGCCGCCCGGCCCGATCTCGCGGGCTTCGGCTGGGCACTGGCCATCGGGGTGGCCGGGGCCCTGCTCGGCGCGGCGCTCCACCGGACGTCCCTGCTCCTGGAGGCCCGGGTCGAGCGCCGACGGCTGCCGCTCACCGTGCTGGCCGGTGCGCTCATGGGCGTGGCCGCCCTGGTGTACGCCGAGACGACCGGCCGGGAGGCCTCCGAGGTGCTCTACTCGGGGCAGAGCGCCCTCGGCCCGCTGCTGTCGGACCAGGCCGGATACGCGGCGGTGACCCTGGTGGTCCTGCTCGTGTGCAAGGCCGTCGCCTACGGCCTCGCCCTCGGGGCCTTCCGCGGCGGCCCGATCTTCCCGTCGATGTTCTTGGGAGCGGTGGTCGGTCTGGCCCTGGCCCACCTCCCCGGGCTGGACGTGACGTCAGGTTTCGCGATGGGCGTCGGGGCGATGTGCGTGGCGATGCTGAAACTGCCGATGACCTCCGTGCTGCTGGCCACCATCCTGATGGGAACCGAGGGGATCACCGTGATGCCGCTCGTGATCGTCGCGGTGGTGGTCTCCTACGTCCTCACACTCAGACTCGCCCCCGCCCCGCGGCCCGCCCCGACGCCCGCGCCGCCCCCGGCGTCCGCGTGAACGGTGCTCCGCCCTCCCGCACCGTCGGGACCCCACGGGCTGCTCCGGAGCCGGTCCAAGCACGGATCACCAGCCGGGTCGCAACGGCCGCCGGGACCACCACCAGGCCCGTCCGGCAGGCCCGGGACCAGAGGCTCGCTCAGCCCGGATAGCGGGCGGAGGCCGCGACGAAGGGTGCCGCGTCGCGGGACACCGAGGCGACGAGGGCGACCCAGGAGCCGTCCGTGAACTCGATGTCCATGCGTCCCTTCTGGAGCACGCCCGTCGGCTTGGCGCGCAGGGCGGAGACGGCCGATCGGGGCGTTTCCCAGTACTGCTTCATCACCGGCGTCATCTGCCACAGCTGTGAGACGTCGCTCAGGGCGTACCAGCGCCGGTCCGTGACGGCCAGCACGCCCGTGACCGAGCCGCGCGCGGCGGCCCGGGAGATGACGAAGCGTCCGGCGGCGCTCTGCCAGCCGCCCTCCATGCTCGTTCCGTGCATCAACCGGTTGCCGAGGTTGTCCACCGCGTCCGGCATCCGGTCGATCGCGTCCGCCGCCGCGGCCGGCCTCGACCGGCGGGGATCGAGCACGCGCGCCTTGACCAGCTGCTTCAGGGGCCCGGGCAGCCTTCCCTCGATCCGCCGCTGGAGTTCGGAGGGCTCGGGCGGCGGGAGCAGCGACGCGGGAGGGGCCGGCACGCCCGGCCCCAGTTCGTAGGAGCACCAGGCGATGAGCCGCTCCCCGGGTCGCAGGAACGCCTCGGCCTGTTCACGCCCGCCCTCGGTCAACGGACCCGCTCCTGTTCGTCGTTCGGCCGGCTCGTCCGGCGCTCCGGATTCTGCCTCACCCGTCGCCGTCGATGATCACCGGGGCGGCGCTGCTCCCGGGTCCCGCGGTGCGGACGATCGCATATGGTCTGCCGAAACGTGACGAAGTGTTACGGGACGAGGGGGGATTCCGCATGTTCGCAGTGGTCTACCGGTGGCGGCTCCACGAGGGCAAGGAGCAGCAGTTCGTGGACGGTTGGCGGCGGGTGACGGCCGCGATCCACGCCCGGTGCGGCAGTTACGGCTCGCGCCTGCACCGGGCGGACGACGGTACGTGGGTGGCCTACGCGCGATGGCCGGACGCGGAGAGCCGCGAACGGTGCGCGGTGCCCGATCCGGAGGGCGTGGCCATGATGAGCGGGGCGATCGCGGAGCGCTTCCCGGAGACCCGCCTGCGGATCGTCGACGACATGCTCGCGGAGCCGGCCGGGCCCTCGGTGGCCGGGTCCAAGGGGTCGGCGGTGGCGGGCGATCAGTGGGAGACCGCACGGTCGTGGGTAGAAGGGTGGGCCGTGGCCCGGCGGGCGTCCAAGCCGGTGGACGTGCCCTGGGGGCTGCGGATGGAGATCGGTCAGCCGGCCCGGACGGTCCGTCACGTCCTGTTCGACGCCGACGCCGCAGCCGCCCGCGGGCTCATCGGCACGATCACCGAGCCCGGCACGTGCGTCAAGGCGTTTCTCCCACCGGGCGACATGGAACCCTGGTTCCCGTCCGAATGGGAGCCCACCGATCCCTGCTTCCTGATGACCGTCGACCTGCGCCCGTCGCCCGTGCGTGCGCCGGACGGGTACGCCGTCACCGTCGAGACCGCCGACGGCGTCACCCTGGTGCGCGTCCTGAGCGCCGACGGGGAACTCGCCGCGTGCGGCCGGACGGGTCTGGCCGGTACCGCCTGCGTCTTCGACCAGATCGTCACCGAACCGGCTCACCAGCGCCTCGGCCTCGGGACGGTGGTGATGGCCACCCTCACCGACGCGGCCGTCGAGAGCGGAGCGACCGTGGGCATCCTGGGCGCGACCGTCCAGGGCCGGGCGCTCTACGAAGCGCTCGGCTGGAAGCTCCACTCACCGTTGTCCGGATTCGTCTACAAACCCTCGGCCCGGTGACGGGGGACGCCCCGGTCCTGCGGCCCCCCCGCGGGCGGAGGCGTGCTGTCCGCCCGGTGCGTCCCCTACGGCACGTCGCCCCGGGCGGTCGTCGGCTCCGTGGACTCCAGGGCCCGGGCGAACACGGTGACGGCCTCGCACGGCATCGCGTAGCCCCGGATGCGCCGGTCGCCGTCGGGGTGGGTGGTCGGGGTCAGCGGGATCCGGATGCCGGAGGGCCACAGCCCTCGGCGGGCGCCGCGGGCGACCGCGCTCGTGAGCGTGGTGGTGAAGCCCTTCCAGAGGCCGTCGCCGTCCTGGCCGCGCAGCGTTTCGACGTCGGCCCAGCCCGAGCCCTCGACGACGTGCCGCACGACCCCGATGGCCCGCAGGGGCAGGTCCCGCAGCAGGTGGGCCGCGCGTTCGGGGGTCCAGTCGCACTGCATGTGGACGGTGATGCCCTGGCTGCCGTGCGTGACAGGGGTGTGGCGGGCGACGAGCTCGACGATGCCGAGGGCGATCTCGCCGCCGAGCTGGTCCGGGACGTCCTCTATGACGATCCGCATCGCCGCTCCTTCCGTCGGGCGGGTGTCACACGCTTCCGCCGGCGCGGCCCGCGCGGCGGGAGCGCCGCAGCTCCAGGCCGACGGGGACGAGGGAGACGGCGACGATGAGCGCGATGATCGGCAGGAGGTAGCGGTCCACGTCGGGTACGGAGGAGCCGAGCGCGTACCCGGCCAGGACGAGGCCGGTCGTCCACAGCAGACCTCCCAGGACCTGCCAGACGGCGAAGGTGCGCGCCGGTACGTTCAGGATCCCGGCCAGGGGGTTCAGCACGGTCCGCACGATGGGCAGGAACCGGGCCAGCACGATGGCCTTCGCGTACCCGTAGCGCTGGAGGATCTCGGCCGCACGGGCGGCGCCCTCGCCGATCTTGCGGGACCCGGTCCGGGTCAGGAAGGCGGGGCCCGCCTTCCGGCCCAGCAGGTAGCCGGTCTGGGCGCCCGCGAGGGCGCCGGCGGCCGAGGCGAGCAGGACCCAGGGCAGCGAGAGGTGCCCGGTGGTGGTGGCCGAGCCGGCGCACAGCAGCCCGGCCGTGAAGAGCAGCGAGTCGCCGGGCAGGAAGAACCCGATCAGCAGGCCGGTCTCGGCGAACAGGACGACCGCGATGCCGACCGTCCCGAACGCGGCGAGCAGGGACTGGGCGTCGAGGAGGTTCACGGCGAGGTGCACCGGCGCGGGTGCGGCGAGCTGGGTGAGGGGCATCGGCACGGTCCCATCGATAATGGTGGTCGGGGTGGGGCTCACCGCCGTGGGCGAAAGGTTTCCGGACCGCCGAGGGGGCGGCCGGCCCATCTCGACGTCTACAGAACAGTAGTCGGTCTACCCTGCCGTAGACGACTCCGTGAGAGGAAACTTCCGTGGTGGACAGCGCGAGCGAACGCCGGCCGGCCGGCGAGCTGGAGTCAAGCGTTCTGGCCGCCCTGTGGGCCGCGGGTCAACCGCAGTCGGCGGCGCAGGTCAGGGCGGCGATACCGCAGCCCCTGGCCCGGACCACGGTGGCGACGCTGCTCGCCCGGCTGTACGAGAAGGGCGTCATCGACCGCAGTCCGGGCGGGCGGGGCTTCCTGTACTTCCCGCTGGAGGACGCGCACGGCATGACGGCTCGCCGGATGCACCGCGAGCTCGATCAGGACGGCGACCGCAGCGTCGTCCTGGCCCGGTTCGTCGAAGGGCTCAGCTCCGACGACGAGGCGGAGCTCAGGCGGCTGCTGGAGGGAGGCGGACAGTGATCGTCCTCCTTCTCGTCCCCCTCGTACTGCCCTGGATCCTGCCGCCGCTCGCCCGGCGGGCGGCGGCCCGGGTGAGGCCCGAGGCGGCGCTCTGGACGGTCACCGCGGCCACCGCCGCGCTCGCCGTCGCGGTCGTGGCCTGCCTGGGCGTCCTGCTGCTGCCCCTCGCCCTGGCGATCGCGCCCCTGGCCGCCCTCCTGCACCTGATCCGGCCGCTCCAGGCCGGTCCCGCGCCCCTGGCCCTCGGCCTCTCGGCGCTGTCCGCCGGGATCGTCGCGGTCACCGGCGTGACCGTGGTCCGGCGCGGGCTGTCCGAGGCGAAGCGCCTGCGCGGCGCCCACGGGGACGTCGCGCACCTTCCGCAGGTCGGAGGGCTGTGCGTACTGGAGGACTCCCGCCCGGACGCCTACGCCCTTCCGGGCCTGACGGGTCCGGGCCGGATCGTGGTCACCAGCGGCATGCTGCGCTCCCTGGACCCGCGCGAGCGCGAAGCGCTCCTGGCCCACGAACGCGCCCACCTCGCCGCGCGCCACCACCTCTTCCTCGCCGTCGCCCAGCTGGCCGGATGGTGCCACCCGGCACTGGCCGCCGTCGTGCCCCAGGTGCGGTTCGCGGCCGAACGCGCCGCCGACGAGTGCGCCGCCCGGGTCACCGGCAGCCGCACGCTCACGGCGCGCGCGGTGGGGCGCGCGGCCCTGGCCGCCACCCGTGGCGGCCGGCGCCCCGGGGGATCCGTACTCGCCGCGGGAGCGGTCACCGGGCCGGTCCCCGCCCGGGTGAGGGCCCTGCTCGGCCACGCGCCCGTCCGGTGGGTCGCCCCGGTGCTCCTGGCCGTGGCCATGCTGTGCACGACGGCCGGGACGTCCGCCCTCTCCGGTGCCGTCTGGCTGCACCGGGGCGTCGAGACCGCCCAGGGGGAGTAGGCCGCCCGGATCGGGAGCGAGAGCCGGGCCGACCAGCGGCGCACGCCGTCAGGCGGCCAGGACGCCGGTGCCGAGGAGGCCGAAGAGCAGGACGCCGATGACGATCCGGTAGACGACGAAGGCGTTGAAGGAGTGCTTGGCCACGAACTTCAGCAGCCAGGCGATCGAGGCGTAGGCGACCGCGAAGGACACCACGGTCCCGACGGCCAGCGGGAGCATGTCGACGCCGGCGCCGACGGCGTCCTTGAGCTCGTACAGACCCGCGCCGGTCAGGGCGGGGATGCCGAGGAAGAAGGAGAGGCGGGTCGCGGCGACGCGTTCGAGGTCGAGGATCAGGCCGGTCGACATGGTGGCGCCGGAGCGGGAGAAGCCGGGGAAGAGGAGGGCGAGGATCTGGGAGCAGCCCACCAGCATGGCGTCCTTGAAGCCGGTGTCGTCCTCGCCGCGCTTGTGCCGGCCCATCTGGTCGGCCGCCCACATCAGGCCGCTGCCCACGATCAGGGAGCCGGCCACCACCCACAGGGAGGCCAGGGTGCTCTCGATGAGCGGTTTGGCGGCCAGGCCCACGACCACGATGGGGACGGTGGCGAAGATCACCCACCAGGCGAACTTGTAGTCGTGGTGGTAGCGCTCCTCCCGGTTGGTCAGGCCGCGCCCCCACGCGCTCACGATCCGCACGATGTCCTTGAAGAAGTACACCAGCACCGCGGCGATGGCCCCGACCTGGATGACGGCGGTGAACGCGACGACGGCCTTGTCGTCCACCGGAATGCCCATCAGGCCTTCGGTGATCTTCAGATGCCCGGTGGAGGAGACCGGCAGGAACTCGGTCACCCCCTCGACGACGCCGAGGATGGCTGCCTGACCGATGCCGATGGTGCTCAATTGGTCCGTCCCTGGGGTTGGCTGGATGGAGCGGCGGAGGCTGGAGAGGGCCGGTGCCCGATGCCGTGGGCGGACCGCGCGGCCTGCGCGGGTCGCCGGGGGCGTCCTGGTGGTGAGTGCACGGGATTCCTGTCGTCACGCCGCAGGGGACGGCGGGGGTCATGGGTGAAGGGAGCTCGTGGCACACTCGGGGAAGACCCTCGTCTTCTACGCGCGCGTAGAAGACGAGGGTGACTGTAGAGGATGACCGAGGAGGCGGCCAACATTGGACGGGCACGAACACGCCGGTACCGCGCACGAGGGGGACCGTCGCCTGGCCAACGGCAAACGCGAGGCCGAGGTCGTGGCCGTACTCAGGTCGGCCCCCGGTCCGCTCACGCCCCGTCAGGTGCTGGAGGGCATGGGCGGTGACCTGGCGTACAGCACGGTGGTGACGATCCTGACCCGCCTGTACGACAAGCACGTGCTCACCCGGCGGGCGCACGGCCGCGCCTACGCCTACGCCCCCGCCACGGACGAACCGGGATTCGCCGCCCGGAAGATGCACCAGGCCATGGAAGAGGTGCCCGACCGCGAGCGGGTGCTCACGCGCTTCGTCGACGACCTCTCCAGCGGGGACGAGGCCTTGCTGCGCCGCCTGCTGGGCGGCGACCTCGACGCGGACCGGTAGGCGCGGGTCCCGCCGTGCACCTCGCCGTCTACCTCCCCCTGCTCCTCCCGCTGCTCGCCGCTCCCGGGGCCCGGTGGCTGGACGACCGCCTGCACCCGCGTCCGGCCACGCTGCTCCTGGCGGGGGGCGCGTTGGTGTTCGCCACGGGCAGTACCACCGTGCTCGGGCTCCTGGCCCTGGCGGGCCTGGTCCGCATCCCGGTCGTCGCCCGACTGGCCGAGCTGTCACCGGCCGTGCTCCAGCGCGACGATCCCGCCTCGGTCGCCGTCGCCGTCGTCGCCGCACTGCTCCTACCGGTCGTCGTGGTGGCGGGTTCCCGCTTCGTGTACCGGCGGGTGCGGGCGGTGTGCGCGGCCGTCCTGGAGGCAGCCTGTTTTCCCGGGCAGGACCCGCTCGTCGTCCTGGAGGAGCCGGCCGCGGACGCGTTCGCGATGCCGGGGCTGCCCGGCCGGATCGTGGTGTCCACGGGCATGCTGGCGYCCCTCGACGCCGCCGAGCGCGAGGTCCTCCTCGCCCACGAGCGCGCCCACCTGCGCGCCCACCACTACCTGTACACCGCGGCCGTCCAGCTGGCCGTCACCCTGAACCCGTTGCTGCGACCGCTCGCGGAACAGGTCGCGTACACGCTGGAACGCTGGGCCGACGAGGCCGCCGCCGAGGCGACCGGGGACCGGCGCCGGGTCGCCGTCACCGTGGGGAAGGCCGCGCTGGCGGCCAAGAACTCGGGCGGTCGGCGCCGACTGCCCGCGGCGGCCCTGGGGCTGCTCGGCCGCTCCCCGCGGCGCGGGACGCCGGGGCCCGTCCCCCGGCGCGTGGCCGCACTGCTCGCACCCCCGCCGAAGGGCGGCGGTTGGCGCGGGGCCGCGGCCACCGCCTGCGTCGCGGCCGCCGCTCTGTGCACCGCCGATGCCGTGCAGGACCTCCACGAGGTGGTCAGGAGGGCCGCGGGAGGGTGATCGGGGCGTCACCGGAACGGACTTCCGGACCGTCAGGTCCGGCCGCCCCGGAACCGTCAGGTCCGGCCGCCCCCGAACCGCACCTCGGTGACGCGGTCCCTCAGCCCGCGGTCGAACAGGACCATGGAACCGATGCCGGAAGCCGCGGGCAGGCCCTCGCGCTCGACGCGGGCCAGCAGCCTCGCAAGTCCCCGCCGATGGACTCCGAAGACCCTCCGCGAGGTCACGCGCCGGCGGGAGTGCTGGCCGAGCAGCGCCTCCCGGGGCCCGACGTCGAGCACCACCATGTGCAGGGGACGCCCGGCCCGCAGGGCCGTCCGGGCCAGCCATCGACGCATCCAGGGCCTGCTGCCGCAGTCGTGGACGAGGAGGGGCCCGCCGCCCCGTATCTCCGAACGCAGCCGGCGCAGGTGACCCAGCCGCGCCCACGGCCGGTACACCGCGTACGGGAGCCAGCCGGGCAGCCGCGCCTCGTAGGAGGTACGGGTGGCACGGGGATCGACGACGAGGGCGGCCGAGGACCAGGCGCGCAGCAGGGTGCTCTTCCCGCTGCCGGGGAGCCCGGCCACGACGACCGCCGCGTCGGACGGGTAGGACAGCGTGACGTCCCGGCCGTTGCGGCCCCGCAGATCGACGACCCCCCGCGGAGCCAGGAATCCGGCCGGCCTCCGGGCCGGGCCGTCGTCCCCGCCCGCTCCACCGCCACCGCCACGGCCCGGGGGCCGTACCGTCGCGTGCTCGGTGCCGGGGGAGGTGCTCACAGGTGACGGGCCGTTCGAGTGGGGAGCCGTGGAAACCCCCGAGACTACGCCAGCCGGCACGTCGTCACCCGCCGGGGTTCCGGCGCGGTCGCCACCATGGGACGCCCTTGACCGGATCATGGCTCGGAGGGCCTGCGGCAGCCCTCATACTCGTTGATCGCTGCCGAACCGCGAGCGCAGCGACGGTCGGGCCCGGAACGCCGGGCGGGAAAGGTTGTTGGGGGACATGAAGGACACAGACGAACTGCTCATACCGGAAGTGGTGGACAGTCCGGCACTCCGGCCGCAGGCCGACGGCGGCCTGGGACGGTGGATGCTCCGCCACCGGGTGCAGCCCGTCGGGTCGGCGTCAGGCGAAGGACACGGCGAATCGCACGCCTGGTGGAAGGTGATGTGCCTCACGGGCGTCGACTACTTCTCCAGCCTCGCCTACGTGCCGGCCATCGCCGCGCTCGCGGCGGGCGCCGTGTCACCCCTCGCGACCCTCCTGATCGTGGGTCTCACGCTGCTCGGCATGCTGCCCATGTACCGGCGGGTGACGGGTGAGAGCCCCCACGGCGCCGGATCGGTGGCGATGCTGGAGGACCTCCTGCCGTTCTGGCGCGGCAAGGTGTTCGTCCTGGTCCTCCTCGGCTTCGTGGCCACCTCCTGGATCATCACGATCACCCTGTCCGCGGCGGACGCTTCCGTGCACATCGTGGAGAACCCCTTCTTCCCGCACGCCCTGCACGGCCACGAGGTCGCCATCACCGTGGCCCTGCTCCTGTTGCTGGGCGGGGTCTTCCTGCTGGGCTTCAGCGAGGCGGTGAGCGTGGCGATTCCCCTCGTCGCGGTCTTCCTGCTGCTCAACGCGGTGGTCATCGGAATCGGTACGGTCGAGGTGTTCACCACCCCCGGCGCCTGGTCCGCGTGGACGGACGCGCTCGTCGAGGGCGGAGGCGGCCTCGGTGACGTCGTGGGCCCGGCCCTGCTGGCCTTCCCCCTGCTCGTCCTCGGCCTCTCGGGCTTCGAGACGGGGGTGAGCATGATGCCGCTCGTCGAGGCCGAAGGCGCCGACCCCGAGCAACGGCTGCGGTCGCGCATCCGCAACACCCGCAAGCTCCTGACCACCGCCGCGCTCATCATGAGCGTCTACCTGCTGGCGGCCAGCTTCGTCACCACCGTCCTCATCCCGCACAAGGAGTTCGAACCCGGCGGCGGCGCCAACGGCCGCGCGCTGGCGTGGCTGGCCCACGAACACGTCGGCGAGGCCTTCGGCACCGTCTACGACATCAGCACGATCCTCATCCTCTGGTTCGCCGGAGCGTCGGCGATGGCGGGGCTGATCAACATCGTGCCCCGCTACCTGCCGGACTACGGGATGGCCCCGGAATGGGGACGCGCGGTGCGACCGGTCGTGCTCGTCTACACGGTCCTCTGCGTCGTCATCACCGTCGCCTTCGACGCCGACGTCAACGCCCAGGCCGGCGCCTACGCCACCGGGATCCTCGCCATGATGGTCTCCGGTGCCTTCGCCGTGACCGTCTCCGCCCTGCGCCGTCGCCGGCACGCGGCGACGGCCGGCTTCACGCTGCTCACGGCCGTACTGCTCTACGCGCTGGTGGCCAACGTCGTCGACAAGCCCGACGGCCTCGCCATCTCGGGCATGTTCATCGCGGGCATCATCGTCGTGTCCCTGGTCTCCCGCGTCTCGCGGACCACGGAACTGCGGGCCGACAGCATCGTCTTCGACCTGGCCGCCCGCCGGTTCGTCGCCGACACCCTCGCCCACGACAACGCCGTCAACATCATCGCCAACCGCCGGGAGACCGGGGACAGGGCCGAATACGCCGGCAAGGAGCGGGAGCAGCGCCGGTCCAACCCCGTCCCCGGGCCCGCCGACGTCATGTTCCTGGAGATCGACGTGGTCGACCCCTCCGACTTCAGCGAGACCCTCACCGTGCGCGGCATCGAGGTGGACGGCTACCGGGTCCTGCGCGCCGAGGCGCCGGCCGCGCCGAACGCCATCGCCGCGATCCTGCTCGCACTGCGCGACACGACCGGCGTCAGGCCGCACTGCTACTTCGCCTGGGCGGAGGGGAGCCCGATGCGGCACATGTTCCGCTACTTCCTGCTCGGCCGCGGCGATACGGCCCCGGTCACCAGGGAGATCATCCGCAGGCACGAGCCCGACCCGGAGCGTCGCCCCGGCATCCACGTCGGCGACTGACGGACGGGCGCGCACGGCCCGGCGCGTACGGCCCGGCGCGTACGGACCAGGAGGGGCCGAGGGAGGAGGGGGACATGGCGGGGGTCGCGAAGGCGGGCCCGTGCGTGACCGGTCGGGGAGTCGACGTCACCAGGGTCGGCGGCCGATGGCGGGTGACGCGGCCGTGGCCCGCCGTGCTGCGCCCCTTCGTACACAGCTACGCCGGCTACTGGGAGGCGACGGCGTCCCCCTACCGGGTGAGGCTGGTGCCCACGGGCCGGGCCGTCGTCGTGCTCAGCCTGGCCGAGCCGTTCACCCGCATCCGGCGGCTGGGGGACACGGGCCCGCCCGGCCCGGTGACCGGCTCGCTCGTCGCCGGGCTGGAGGACGGGCCCCGCGTGTGCGACCACCCCGGCGGCCAGGAGGCGATCCGGCTGGAACTGACCCCGCTGGGCGCCTTCCGGCTGTTCGCCGTGCCGATGGGCGAGCTGACCAACCGGGTGGTCGAGCTGTCCGACGTCCTCGGCCCCGGGGCCGCCCTCCTGGTGGAGCGGCTGGCGGCCACCGGGGACTGGGGAGCCCGCTTCGACCTGCTGGACGCCGCGTTGACCGCCCGGCTCGATCGCGGGCCGCGCCCCGCGCCCGAGGTCGGCCACGCCTGGCGGCTGCTGACCCGCGCCGGCGGGGCGATCCCCGTCGGCCGGATCGCGGCCGAAGTGGGCTGGAGCCAGGGCCACCTGGTGCGCCGGTTCACCGAACAGGTCGGCCTGACGCCCAAGACCGCCGCCCGGGTGCTGCGCTTCCACCGGGCCGTGGGGCTGCTCACCCGCGACGGCGCGAACCCCACGGACGTGACCGCCGCCTGCGGCTTCTACGACCAGGCGCACCTCAACCGCGAGTTCCGCGCCCTGGCCGGGACCACCCCCGGCCGGATGGCTGCGGCCCGCGTGGCGGAGGGGGCGCTCGCGCTGTGAGCGGCGAGGTCAAATTCGTCCAAGCCAGGCCGCCGGTACGCCGCTAGTGTCCCCGTTCGGAGTGGATCAGGCACCGGGCCCAGGGGCCGGTGAACCTGACGGAGAGGGGAGTACCCGATGGAGAACCTGCTGCGCATCCTCGTGTCCGGAGCGCTCACGGGAGGCTTGATCGCCGTGGTGGGGACGCTCGGCCGGCGCGGCCGCAGGCGCCGCGAGGGCGGGGACACGAACGGGAGCTGACCTCCCGCCCGCCGTCGCTCCGGCCGTGGACGAGGGGCCCTCCGCCGCCCGCGGTGAGCGGCGGAGGGCGCCGGGGGCGTCCCGTCCCCGGAGCGGCGTACGGCGACGCCCGGCGGCGGCCCGCATCGGCCCGCCGCCGGGCGGTGGGCCCCCGCCCCGGAGGGTCCGCGTCAGGAAGGCGTCCCGACGTCCGTTCCGGTGCCGGGCCTCCCCGGGGCGCTGTCCCCTGCGCCGTCCGTGCGGACGCATTCGATCAGGTAGTCGCCCGTCTCGGGGTCCACGCTCACCCCGTGGGCCTCGCTGTGGAAGCCGGGGAAGGACCGGTCGAAGGCCTCCAGGGCGCGCAGGTAGCGCAGCAGCGGGCCGTCCGGGGCTCCGGTGGACTCTCCGGGCATCAGCACGGGGATCCCCGGCGGGGTCACGGTCACCATGGCCGCCGCCACCCGCCCGGCCGCCTCGGCCAGGCGGACGCGCTCGGTGCCGCCCCGGATCAGCGCTTGGTAGCAGTGGCGGGGCGGCGAGACCGGCTCCGGCAGGTCCTGGAAGGCGGCGTCGAGCGCGCTGATCAGCTCGGCGCGGGTCAGGTGCTCGTGCATCCGCCGGCACAGGGCGGCGAGGGTCGTGCGGCCGTAGCTGCGCGGGAACCGTTCGACCAGTTCCGGGAGGACCCGGTCCAGCGGGGCGTCCGCGTCGTGGAGTGCCTTGAAGTCCATGAGGGCGTCCATCAGGGTGCCCCACTTGCCCTTGGTGATGCCCATCGAGAAGAGGACCAGGGCCGTGTAGCCGTCGGTCTTCTCCACGACGATGCCGCGCGCCGCGAGGTAGGCGGTGAGGATCCGGGCCGGAACGCCCCAGTCGCCGGTCTCGCCGGTGGCCGTCACCCCCGGGCAGGTCAGCGTGACCTTGACCGGGTCGAGCAGGCAGTAGCCCTCGCTCAGCCCGGTGAAGCCGTGCCAGTCGGCGTCCGGCTCCAGGTGCCAGCAGGACGGTTCGCCGGCGAGGAGCGAGGGCGGCGCGTCGGCGAAGGCGAGGCGTTCGCCGGTCGCGGGATCCGTGACCGACTCCGGCTGCCAGACGCCGAAGAACCAGTCCGGCCGGTCTCCGGCGGCGGCGATGCGGCGCCCGGTGCGGACCACGGCCTGACGGAAGCGGATCGCCTCGGTCACGGCCTCGTCGATGAGCCACTGGCCCTGCGGACCGTCCATCATGGCCGTGGCCACGTCCAGGGAGGCGATGGCCGGATACAGCGGCGAGGTGGTGCCGTGCATCATGAACGCCTCGTTGAACCGCTCGTGTTCGACCGGGGCCCGCGGTGACGACCGGACGTGGACCATCGCGCACTGGGAGAGGGCGGCCAGCAGCTTGTGCGTCGACTGGGTCGCGAAGACCGTGGGCCGCCCCGGCTCCGCGCCGGTGTCCGGGAAGGTGTCCGGGCCGACGGCCATCCCGTAGCGCCCCGCGTACAGCGGGTGGAAGCGGGCGTACGCGAACCAGGCCTCGTCGAAGTGCAGCCGCGGAGTGCTCGGAGCGAAGGCCCGCGCGGCCGCGACGGTGTCGTAACACAGGCCGTCGTACGTGGAGTTGGTCAGCACCGCGTACTGGGCCGCGGGGGAGACCGCGCCGGCCGTGAGCGGGTTCGCGGCGATCCTCGCGGCCACCGCCGCCGGGTCGGTCACGGCGGGCGGCAGGGGCCCGGCCAGCCCGTAGCCGTTGCGGGTCGGCACCAGGTACACCGGACGGGCCCCGGAGATCACGAGCCCGTGCAGCACGGACTTGTGGCAGTTGCGGTCCACCAGCGCGATCTCGTCGGTCGTCACGCTGTAGTGGCCCACCATCCGGTCGGCGGTGGAGTCGCCGTGCAGGACGAAGTAGGTGCGGTCGGCACCGAAGACCCGCGCGGCGTTGCGCTCGGCCTCGCCGATCGGACCGTTGTGCTCGAAGAGCGACCCGAGCTCCCCGACGGACACCGACAGGTCGGTGCGGAACAGCCGCTCCCCGTAGTAGTCGAAGAACGCCCGCCCCGCCGGAGACTTGAGGAACGCGACCCCGCCGGAGTGGGCGGGGGTGTGCCAGGAGTACTCGTGGGAGTCCTCGAACCTGCGCAGCGCCTTGAAGAACGGTGGCAGCAGGTCCCGGTGGTAGCCGCGGGCCGCCGTCGCCACCCGGCCCGCGATGAAGGACGGGGTGTCCTCCAGCGGCCAGACGTAGCCGACCACCGTCTCCGAGACCCACAGCGGCAAGCGCTCCAGGTCCTGGTCCGCGTCGTCCGCCATCACCAGGAAGACGGGCAGGTCCTTGAAGCGGCGCCCGATGTGCCGCAGCACCTCCCCGCCCCCGCCCTCCTCGACCGCGCCCCGCGCCGTGCGCGGCAGGTCCCAGGCGACCACGGCCGCCACGAGGCCCGCCTCCGCCTGCAGGGCGCCCCGCGCGTCACGCGCACTCGGCGCCCACCGCAGCTCCAGTCCCTGGTTCTCCAACTCCTTCCCGATCCGACGCAGTTGTTCGACCCCGACACCGCCGCCCATCGGGTTCTCCCGCAGTGCCAGCAGGACCGTACCGTTCGCCATGTCTTCCGCTCCCCGCGCGCAGGGGTACGGCCACCCGTACCTGGCCACAGTCTTGCGGCCCGGCGGGCACCACCGCCGATCTTCTACGGGGCTTCACCCGCAGGTGGGCGCGGCGGCCGGTCGCCATCCCCCCGGGACCCGCGCGGGCGGGTAGGGGCGGGGCGGGCTCGACGTGCGGTATGTCCGGGTATCGCATAATTTGGCAGGCGTTGGACCGACCCACACGTCAAGGAGTTCGCATGGCTGACAAGGGCAAGATGGACCAGGCCAAGGGCAAGGCCAAGGAAGCGGCCGGAAAGATCACCGGCAACGAGCGGATGCAGGGCGAAGGCAAGATGGACCAGGCCAAGGGGAAGGCGAAGGAGGCCACGTCCGAGACGGCGGAGCGGGCCCGCGGCGCCGCCGACAGCCTCCGGGGCAAGAAGAGCTAGCAGGCCCCCCTCGTGACCCGACCGGGCCCGCCCCAGCACGCGGGGCCGGCCCKGTCGGTCCGCGTCCGGCCCGCCGCCCCGGCACCGCACGGGATACCCCGTCCCTCGCGCGCGCCGACCGTCCGCGGGCCACGACCACGGGGCGTCCCGGCGCACCCACCTGCGGTGACGGCGTACCGCAGGGCCGATCGCCGTCACGGAGTTAGGCTCGGATCATGCCGCGGAAGGGGATGGTGCGCATGTGCCGCTGGCTCGCCTACTCGGGTTCGCCCATGCTGCTCGATGCCGTGCTCTACCGTCCGGAGCACTCCCTGATCAACCAGAGCCTGTATGCCCGCATGGGCGCCGAAGCGACCAACGGGGACGGCTTCGGCATCGGCTGGTACAGCGCCGACCCGGCCGGAGACGGTACACCGGCCATCTTCCGGGACGTCGCGCCGGCCTGGAACAACCGCAACCTGCGCGAGCTGGCCGCCCACGTCCGATCGCCCCTGTTCTTCGCGCACGTACGGGCCTCCACGGGCTCGGCCGTTCAGCAGACCAACTGCCACCCGTTCCGGCACGGCCGCTGGCTGTGGATGCACAACGGGGCCATCGCGGACTTCCACCGGCTGCAGCGGGACCTCTGCATGGCGGTCGACCCGGCGCTCTTCCCGTGCATCGAGGGGTCCACCGACTCCGAGGTGATGTTCTACCTGGCGGTCACCTTCGGCCTCGACCAGGACGTCCCGGGCGCGGTGGCCAGGATGGCCGGGTTCGTGGAACGGCTCGGCAAGGAGCACGGAGTACCCGAACCGCTCCAGATGACGGTGGCGGTCAGTGACGGCGAGCGGGTCTGGGCCTTCCGGTACTCCAGCCAGGGCGTGTCCCGGACCCTCTTCTACAGCAGCCGCGCCGATACCGTCCGCGACCTCCACCCGGAGATCGACTACCTCCGCGAGATCTCGGACGCGACCCGCATCGTGGTGTCCGAGCCGCTGGGGGACCTGCACGGTGTGTGGAACGAGCTCCCCGAGGCCAGCTACGTGGTGGTCCCCTCCAGCCTGGAGACGGACTACCTCCCCTTCGTCCCCGAACTCCCCTGACGTCCCCCGGCGCGTGCTTACCCCGTGCGCGGGAGGGTAGGCGCCCGGCACAGGGGCCGGTTCCACAGCGGGAGGTCCGATGACCCGTCGAGTGCACGAGGTGATGACCGGGAATCCGGTGACCGTGGACCGGCAGACGTCACTGGCGGAGGCCGCGAGGGTGATGCGGGACGCCTCCATCGGGGACGTGCTGGTCCTCGACGGCGGCCGGCTCCGCGGAATCGTCACGGACCGTGACATCGTCGTCCGGGCGCTCGCGGAGGACCGGGGCCCCGCCGATACGACGGTCRGCGCGATCTGCAGCACCGAGCCGGTCACGATCGGGCCCGACGAACACGTCGACCGGGCCGTCGAGGTCATGCGGCGGCACGCCCTGCGCCGGCTGCCGGTGGTGGGTGAGGACGGCGGCCTCGTCGGCATCGTCACCCTGGGTGACCTCGAAGTCGAGCGCGATCCGGGCTCGCCCCTCGCGTTCATCTCCGCGGCGGAACCCGAGGCCTGACCCCGGGGCCCGAGGCCTGACCCCGGGGCCCGCCGGACGGACACCGGTCCGGGCGCCCCGCCGCGCCGTCACCGGGACGTCGCGGTCCGCTCCAGCGCGGGGTAGTCGTTGTAGCCCTCGGCGCCGTGCACGTGCATCAGGAACTCGGGACGCAGTTCGTTCAGCGGGGCGCCCGTGCGCAGGCGCTCCGCGAAATCGGGGTTGGCGATGAAGCCCCGTCCCAGGGAGACCAGGTCCGCACCCTCCGCGAGCAGGCGTTCGGCCCGCCGCAGGCCCCCGTCGGCCGCGACCTCCTCGCGCGTGAGCGCGGGGTTGGCGACCAGTGTGCCCGCCCAGGTCCGGCGGATCTCCGCGAAGGCCCCCTCGTCCGGGTCCGCGTGGACCTGGTGCAGGTAGACGGGATCGAGGTCGGCCAGTGCCTTGAGCAGGGCGGGGTAGAGCTCAGGGGTGTCGCCCTCCTCCACCCCGTTGACGGTCGCTCCGGGCGAGACGCGGACGCCGACCCGCTCCGGGCCGACGGCCTCGGCGACGGCCCGCACCACCTCCACGGTGAACCGGATCCGCCCTTCGACGCAGCCGCCCCACGCGTCGGTGCGGAGGTTGGTGTTCTGCGAGAGGAACTGGTGGAGGAGGTGGCCGTTGGCGGAGTGCACCTCCACCCCGGCGAAGCCGGCCGCGACGGCGTTGCGGGCGGCCGTCGCGAAGTCCGCGATCGTGGACCTGATGTCCCGCCCCGTCATCGCGCGGGGCGCGACGGCGTCCTGGAAGCCGCTCGGGGTGTGCAGGGGCTCCGGCAGCGGCACCGCGGAAGGGGCGAGCGGGACGTGTCCGCTGGTGTCGGGATGGCCGACCCGGCCGCCGTGCTGGAGCTGGAGGAACAGGCGCCCGCCGGCCGCGTGCACGGCGTCGGTGACCCGCCGCCAGCCGGCGATCTGCGCCGGGGTGTGGATCCCGGGGATGTGCGGGTAGGACTGGCCGACCGCGTTCGGCGTCGTGGCCTCGGCGATGATCAGACCGGCCGAGGCGCGCTGCGCGTAGTGGGTGGCCATGAGCTCGCCCGGGACCCCGTCGGCCCCGGCGCGGTTGCGGGTGAGCGGCGCCATCACCAGTCGGCTGGGGAGCTCCAGGCCGCCCAGTCGGGCGGGAGCGAAGAGCGGGGATGCGGAGGGGGTCTGCTGCGTCTGGTCCATGCGGGCACCGTAGAACCTCACATCGGTGTCAGGTTCAAGGCCCGGGGCGGGGCTCGGGCCCGCCGCGACCGTTGCGCGCCGGCGGGCGTTCGGGCGCGCCTGGTGCCCGTTGCGGTGGTGGTGGCGTCAGGATGGAGGCCCCCCGCGCCGGGACCGCGCGCGGGGCCGCCGGTGGGAAGGGAAGGCCGCGTGTGAAGCCCTCGTTCATGACGGAGACCGAGTGTCGTGGCAGCACGTTGTCGATCATCGCGACCGGCGATCTCGACGCGGCCGCCGCGCCGGCGCTGCGGGCCTGCCTGTGGGCCGTCGCCGAGGGCCACTCGGTGGTCATGATCGACCTGCACGGGGTGTCCTTCATGGACACCGCCGGCCTGCTGCTCCTCCTCGACGTCCACCGCAGGGCCGAATGCCTCGGCCTGCGGGTGCTGGTCGTCGGCTGGCAGCGCCAGCCGCAGGAGCTGATGGCCGAGGTGGCCCGGATCCCCGGGCCCGGCTCGGCCACCGGGGAGCGCTACGGTCTCGCGAGCTTCCGCCGTCTGGTCGAGCAGCGCGCCCGTGTCCGGAGGGGCGAAGCCGTCGGGGCCCCTCCGCTGGGGTAGGCCGCGGCTTGGGCCCGGTGCCGACGCGGGCCGTCGGCGACGGGGCCGGGTGGAGCAGGCCCGGCTGCGTTCCGGCGGCCGGGCTGGTCGCATCGAGGGCATGAAGGATCCTTTCGGCTGTGACGACCCGTCCCTCCTGGCCCCGGGCGGTGCCGGAGACGACCGCGCGGCCGCCCGCCGCACGGTCGCCGCCCACGCCACCGACCCCGCCGAACTCCTCCTGCTCCTGGACATGCTCGGCCTGCACCCCGACGACGACCCACCCGGAGCCGCCCGATGATCCCCTGACGAGGGCGCCGCCCCGCCCCCGTCCCTCACGTCACGGCCCCTCCTGTGACGGTGCGGGCGGGAGCGGTGCCGTAGAGCGGGGCGGCCAGGACTGGTCGAACGGCGGCGGGCTCCACGGTGCGGGCGCGGCGGGCGGTGCGAAGGGGCCGGCCCGGTTGGCCATGAGGATCAGCATCGTCGCGGTGAAGAGCAGGGAGGCGATGATCAGCGCGAGGCCCAGAGGGTTGTGCGGGTTGTAGTGGTAGCGGTTCCCCCACTTGCTGCGCTTGAAGACGGGCTCGTCGTCACGGTTCACGGGACGGATCCTAGAACGGCCCGCCGCCGCGGTGGCAGGGGCCGGCAGCCTCGTGCCGCCGGGCGCGGGCCTCACCCGGCCGGGTGGCAACGGTGCTGCTCCGGGGGCCGTCTGACGGTGTGCGATCCCGGTGTATCGTTGGCACTGTTCCTGCGGCCGAGACCCTCGGCCGTGAGACCGGCGTTGGTGGTCCAAGGAAAGACACCCCACTTCCCGTGGGGGAATGCAGGTGCAAGGCCTGCCCAGCGCTCGATCAAGGCCCCGGCCTCCTCATGGAGACCGGGGTCTTTCGCTGTGGCACGATCACCCATCATCAGTGTCCGTGGGAGGGGTGCGGGGTGGACGAGAAGGCGACCGTGCGGATCGAGCGGGACGGGCCGGTGTTCACGGTGGTCATCGGCAGGCCGGAGGCGCGCAATGCCGTCGACGGCCCGACGGCGGCCCGACTGGCCGATGCCTTCCGACAGTTCGAGGCCGACGAGGACGCGGCCGTCGCCGTGCTGTGGGGCGAGGGCGGGACCTTCTGCGCGGGCGCCGATCTCAAGGCCGTCGGCACCGGGCGCGGCAACCGGGTCCTCCCGGACGGCGACGGCCCGATGGGCCCCACGCGGATGCGGCTGGGCAAGCCGGTCATCGCGGCCGTCGCGGGCCATGCGGTCGCCGGTGGCCTGGAGCTGGCCCTGTGGTGCGACCTTCGGGTCGTGGAGGAGGACGCGGTCTTCGGGGTGTTCTGCCGGCGCTGGGGCGTACCGCTCGTCGACGGCGGCACGGTGCGGCTGCCGAGGCTCATCGGGGAGAGCCGTGCGATGGACCTCATCCTCACCGGCCGGCCGGTCGGCGCCGCCGAGGCCCTCGCCATGGGGCTGGCCAACCGGATCGTCCCGCCGGGCCGCTCCCGGCCGGAGGCGGAGGAACTGGCCCGCCGGATCGCGGGCTTTCCCCAGCTGTGCCTGCGCCACGACCGCCTCTCGGTCCTCGACCAGCACGGTCTGGGCGAGGCGGACGCGCTCGCCTCCGAGTACCGGCACGGGATCGTCCCGCTCGGTGCCGGCGAGACCCGGTCCGGCGCCGACCGGTTCGCGGCCGGCGCGGGGCGGCACGGCTCGTTCGACGAGTGAGCGCAGGGGCCGGCCCCGGTGCCCCGTCCGGCAGCGGTCCGGCCCCGTCGGCGCCCTGCCGGTCAGGGGCGGCGTCGTAGGGGATGCGGTCCCCGCGCCGCCCCCCTGCCGGCTCCTTCGCGGGGATGACCGCCGGACCTGTTCACGGCATCCGCAGTGCTCCGGTCCGGTCCAGCGGGGCCGGTCCCCGCGTCAGTCCTTCTTCGCCCTCTCCGACGCGGCGGCCACTCTGCGGCACCAGCGGATCACGAGCAGCAGCAGGCCGACCAGGGTGAGCACCCAGAGAGCGGAGAAGGCCCAGATCTGGGCGGGGGAGGAGGTGACCACGGCGCGCACGAAGAACACCGCGCAGACCAGGCCCACAGCGGCGGTGCACGCGCCGAGCCAATGCCGCCGGGGCCAGTGCCCGGCCGATGACCAGGGCCGCAGCCCGCGGTGCAGGGTGCGCAACCGGCGGTCCAGGAGCTGCTCGGTACGCAGCTCCTGCTCGATGCCGTTGAGAATCTCCAGCTCCCGCCGGGAAAGCTCAGGGCCGTCCATGGCAACGCCCCCGTCCTCCAGATGTGTGCCCATTGTCCCTCGTGCGGCGAATCCGCGCGTCCCCGGCCGCCTCGGCGGTGGTCAGGGGCGGCCAGGGGTGGTCAGGGGCGGCGGGCCGGTGTCCGGGGCGGCGTGATGCGTACGGGCTCCTCGACCGGAGCGTTCTCGATGTCGTCGAGCTGTGCGATCACCGTGCGCCGCAGGTCCTCGTAGTCCGCGAAGGAGTGGTCGTTGAAGAGGGTGTGGCCCGTCCACATCAGGTTGGCGCACACCCTGGCCGGGACCCGGCCGGTCCGGGCGCCCATGCCGACGAGGGCCACCGACCGGACGCTGCCGGGCACCAGCTCGTTCTGCCGGTGGACCGCCTGGAACGCGGCCGCGCAGGCCAGGGCCACATTGAGGGTCTCGCTCACGTCCTGCGAGGACGTCTCCATCGTCGGCGTCGAGATCAGGAACTTCGGATTGACCGCCCCGGAGGGCACGCACACCGCGCTGCCCACCGGCAGGCTGCCCCCGAACCCGTCACGGATGGCCCGCTGCACGCGCAACTGGATGCCCGCCCCCAGGTGCCGCTTGACGGCCGCGTCGACCCCGCCGTCCATCCGGCCCCGGGAATTGGTCGGACTGACCCATGCGTCGACCACCTCGTCGAGGATCGACCCCGAGCGGATCTCGACCCCCGGTGTGCCGGCGAAGGCCGCGCGCCACGCCTCCACCACTTCGGCGTTGAGGTCGGTCAACACCACCCTGAGCGACGACTGCGTCAGGTCCACGGCCATGGTCCACTCCCATCGAGATACGGCTTCTCCACTGCTCACGACGTTAGCGCCCCCCACTGACAACGTCCGCTGCGAACGCCGCCCGTGACGTACCGTCACGAAGGCGGCCACTGTCAGGGGCCGCTGTTAGCCTGCCGCCAGATTCCAGTGGACCGGCCCCGGAGACCGACGCCGGAACCGGCGCGGGTCCGCCGGCGGCGCGAGCCGGCCGGTCCGCGACCGCGCCGCCCCTCCCCAGCAGGCTTCTCTCATCGGAGTGACTTCACCATGCGCGACGACAACGTCCCGGCCGAACCCGACACCAACGACCCGCTGGCCCTCGCCGACCTGTTCAAGGGCGGCGGCGAACCGTGGCTCCCGCTCCTGAAACCGGTCATCGAGGCGCAGCCCGACGCGGCCGGCTTCATCGGACCGGGCCGTGACCCGCAGGTCGTTCCCGTCCGCGAACTCACCTTCCAGGCGCTCAAGCCCCACCCGCCGCACAAGTGGAAGGTGGTGATCTTCGGCCAGAACCCGTACCCGCGGCCGGAGAGCGCCACCGGCATAGCCATGTTCGACAACACCTTCCACGACTGGAAGGACAGCCAGTTCGGCCGGGTCGTCAGCATCCGCTGCATCATCAAGGCGGCGGCGATGTGGAAGTACGGCATCCAGAAGAAGACCCCCATCGCCGACGTCCGCGCACTGCTCGGGGAACGGGACACCGTCCAGCCGCCGGAGTGGTTCCAGGCCATGCTCACGCAGGGCGTGCTGCTCCTGAACGCCGCGCTCACCGCCAGCGCCGACGGGGCGACGGGAACCGACCGCCACACCGCCTTCTGGCGCCCGGTCGCCGAGCGGATCGTCGAGGAGATCCTCCGGGCCAAGCAGAACGCCGACGAGGAGGACCGCGGCGTCGTCTTCGCGTGGTGGGGAGCCCACGCCCGCAGCCTGAAGAAGGTCGTCCTGCGTCTCCAGGAGAAGTACCCCGAGGTCGAGGTCCGGCACATCGACCACCCCAACCCGGCGGCCCAGGGCGATGTCTTCTGCGAAGGCGACCATTTCGCCGTGGTGAACGAGGCACTCGCGTCGGTCGGCGCGGTCCCGGTCGACTGGCTGCCGAGCAAGGGGTGGAACGAGGCCGCGGCCGAGTCCGAAGGGACGGACGGCGACGGCGGCGGCGTCGCCGCGCGCATGGGCGCCTTCATCGCGTCCACGATGGAGCTGCACCAGCTCTACCTGGACCGGCTCGCGGGGGTCAAGGACGAGGGACTCGTCCTCCCCGCCATCACCGGTGTCTTCGACACCCCGCTCATGGACTTCCACGAGGCCGTCGCCCCGGTCGCCGAGCTGCTGTCCTCCCTGGACCGGCACGTCGGACTGTCCCACGAGTTCGGCAGGCGACGGGCGCAGACCTCGGCCGGCGGCCTGTCCGCCGACGCGATCGCCGCCCTCCACCTCTACACCTGCGAGTCGGCCTTCTACCGGGAGATCAACGCCGTCCTGCGCACCCCGGACCGGTCCAGGGTCGTCCCGTACCTCCCCTACCTGCGCCTGCTGTTCTCGGCGGTGTCGCAGCTCCCCGTCCGCACGGAACCGCTGTGGCGCGGAGTGTCGCTGGACCTCCGCGCGCAGTACCCGCTCGGCCGCACCGTGACCTGGTGGGGCGTGTCCTCCTGCACGCCCGAGCTCGGTGTGGCCAAGGCCTTCCTCGGCAGCCGCGGCAAGCGGACGCTCTTCGAGGTGGTCCCCGTCCGGGCGGTGGGCATCAGCGAGTTCTCCGCGTTCACGGCCGAGGAGGAGTTCATCCTCTCGCCGGGCACACAGCTCAAGGTGACGGACGTCAGGGCCGAACGCGGCGGCCTGTGCACCGTACGGCTGACCGAGCTGCCCGAGCAGACCCTCGTGTCCTGAGCCGGCGGGGGCGGCGTACGGTCACCGCGTCCGCCGGCCGCGCGCATCATGGCACGGCCCGGAGCGGGCCCGGAGGGGGAGCAGCCGGTACCGGCCATGTCCGCGGAACCGGGGGCGGCCCGGCGACGGCGCGGGGGAGCGGAGGAGCAGGCGGACCCCGCCCCGACCGCCCCGCCCCGAGGGCCTCGGCTCCGGTGCGCACCCCCGGCGCCCCCGTGAGGGCGGCACGCCTGCCCCTGCCGAAGGGCAGGACCGGCGTCGACGCGGTGGCGGCGCCGGCGCGCGCCCCGGGCTTCCCCGGCGGGTTCCCGGGGCGGGGCCGTGGGCTGTGGGTTGGCTGTGAAGCGACGTCGTTGATGGACATGGGTGCGGCAGCTGTGCCGACAAGTTCTATATTCGTACGAACCATCCATGCGCGGCCCTGCTGCGGTGATCAGGGGGGATACGACAGCGATGGCCGAGACCGACCTCGCTTCGCAGAGCGGTGCGGAGCCCCGCAGTGCCCGTAGGGAACGCAAGGAACGCCGCAAGGCGCAGAACCGCAAGCGCCTGGGGATCGGCGCCGCCGTGGTCGCCCTGGGCGGCGGCGCGGCCGCGTACGCCTTCACCCTGGGCGGCTCGGCGGGCTCCACCGGTCACGACGCGAACTTCGCGGCGCCGGCCCCCTCGAACGGGGCGAAGGGGCCCGAGGAGCCCTGGGACGGCAAGGTGAAGGTGCTGGGGGACGGCTCCACCTCGAACACCGGGCCCCAGCCGGGACAGCTCAAGGCCGAGCGGCTCAAGCCCGGCGAGAAGCCGCCGCAGTTCGTGGTGTTCTCCTGGGACGGCGCGCTGGAGGGCGACGACCACCTCTTCTCGCACTTCCGTCAGGTGGCCAAGGACAGCAACGCCCACATGACCTTCTTCCTCACCGGCATCTACCTGCTGCCGGACGCCAAGAAGATGCTCTACAAGCCGCCGCAGCACCCCCAGGGCTCGTCCGCCATCTCGTACCCGACCGTTCCGCACGTGAAGTCCACCCTGGAGCAGCTGCGCGGCGCCTGGGCCGACGGCGACGAGATCGGCTCGCACTTCAACGGGCACTTCTGCGGGCCCAAGGGCGGCGGTGACTGGAGCCCCGCCGAGTGGAAGAGCGAGATCGACCAGACGTACTCCTTCGTGAAGAACTGGAAGACCAACACCGGCTTCACCAAGGAGCCCCCGCTGCCCTTCGACCCGGACCGGGAGGTGGTCGGTGGCCGGGCGCCCTGCCTGGAGGGCCAGAAGAACCTGCTGACCGCGATCAAGCCGTACGGCTGGCGCTACGACGCGAGCTCCTCCGGGGACTTCCAGATGTGGCCGTCCAAGCAGCAGGACATATGGAACTTTCCCCTCCAACTCGTCCCCTTGCAGGGCAAGGAGGCGCAGGTCCTCTCCATGGACTTCAACTTCCTCTACAACCAGTCCGGTGACAGCACCCAGGGGGACCCGACGAAGTTCGCGGCCTGGCAGACGCAGACCCGGATGTCGTACCTCAACGGCTTCAACCGGGTCTACAACGGCAGCCGGGCGCCCATGTTCATCGGCAACCACTTCGAGGACTGGAACGGCGGCATCTACATGAAGGCCGTCGAGGACGTCATGAGGGACGTCTGTCCGCGCCAGGAGGTGCGCTGCGTTTCGTTCCGGGAACTGTCGGACTGGCTCGACGCCCAGGACCCGAAGGTCCTGGCCCAGCTGCGGATGCTCGACCCGGCTCAGGCGCCGGACTGGAAGAAGCTGATCAAGTAGCCGGGCGCGTCGCGGGGCGGGGCACGGGCGGGCGGCGCGCGGTGCGCCGCCCGCCCGCCTACTTCACGGCCTTGACGTAGTCGGCCCACAGCCGCACCGCGCGCTCGCTGCCGGGGGTGCCGGGTGCGTCCCCGCCCAGCCCGGTCAGCGGAAGCGGAATCAGGTCGGTCAGCGACATCCGGTAGACCACGACGGCCGTGGACTCCTGCCCGGTGCTGGCCACGAACCAGCCCGCCGTGTTCGCGGCCGTCGTGCCCGTCTTGCCGGCGGCGCCGGGGCGGGCCTTGCCCGCCGTCTTCGCCGACCCCTCGGTGACGGCGTCCTGCAGGGCCTCCGTCACCGTGCGCGCCGTCTTGGCGGACATCGCCCGGACCGGCTTCGGGGCGTCGAGCGGCACCGCGGCGCCGTTGCGGCTGACCGAGCGCACCGAGTACGGGTCGGTGTGCATTCCGTCCGCGGCGAAGGTCTCGTAGGCGCCGGCCATGCGGATCGCGCTGGGCGTCGAGTTCTCCCCGAGGGCGAAGGCGGGGATCCGCGGGCCCAGGCTCGACGCGAGCAGCCCCGAACGCTCCGCGAACGCCTCCGCCCGGTCGAGGCCGACGTCGAGGCCGAGCTGCAGCATGGGGGTGTTGACCGAGTCGGCCACGGCTTGGCGCAGGGTCACCTGACCCCAGTTGCGGCCCCCGTCGTTGTGCCCCTTGACCACCTTGCCGCTGCGGTCCCAGTAGGGGCCCTCGGGCGTCTGCACGGTGACCTGGTCGTTTCCGTCGTAGGTGGTGGTGGGGGAGAGGGGCGTACGGGCCTTGCCGCGCGTGCGCAGCACCCCCTCTTCGAGCCCGGCGGCGTACACGAGGGGGGTGAAGGCCGAGCCGGCCGGGATCGTCGTCGCGTTCGACTCGTTGAAGCCCTGTTTGAGGTAGTCGGGGCCCCCGTACACGGCGAGCAGGCGCCCGTCGGGGGCGACGCTCGCCGCGCCGGTCTTCGCGTGCTTGTCGGTGTCGGGACGCTTCTCCGCGTCGAAGCCCTTCTGGGCGTTCTGCACGGCGGCGGTCAGCGCCGTCATCCGGGACTGGTCGAAGGTGGTGTAGACCTGGTAGCCGCCGAGGTCGAAGTCGGAGTCCTTGATGTGGCCGGACTTGACCGCGTACTGCTTGGCCAGCTCCACCAGGTAGCCGGTCTGTGCGCCGGGGGTGCCGGAGAGGGAGGTGCCCGAGGGCTCGGGGAAGGTCTTGTACGTGGCGCGCTCGGCGGCCGATATCTGCCCGGTCTCGACCATCCGGTCCAGGATCCAGCTCCACCGTTCGACGGCCCGCGCCCGGTTCTCCTTGCCCAGGGCCGGGTCGAACAGGCCGGCGCCCTTGAGGAGCGAGGCGAGGAAGGCGCCCTCGCTGGCGTTGAGCTGCGAGACGTCCTTGCCGTAGTAGGCCTGGGAGGCGCGCTGGATGCCGTAGGTGCCGCGGCCGAACCAGCTGGTGTTGAGGTAGTCCTGGAGGATCTGCTTCTTGGGCTTCTGGTTGTCCAGCTTCACCGCGAGCAGGAGCTCGGTGAACTTCCTCGACAGGGTGCGTTCCTGGCTCAGGTAGGCGTTCTTCACGTACTGCTGCGTGATGGTCGACCCGCCCTGGGTCTCGCCCCCCGTCACGGCGGCGCGCACGGCGCGCAGGACGCCGGAGGGGGAGACTCCGGGGTCCGAGTAGAAGCTGGCGTTCTCGGCCGCGAGGACGGCTCCCTGGACCTTCGGGGGCACCTTGTCGAGCGGCATCTCCTGCCGGCTGACCCAGCCCGTCCTGGCCATCGTGGAGCCGTCGGCCCAGTAGTAGACGTTGTCCTGCTGCTTGGCGAAGGAGTTCAGGTCGTCGGGTATGTCCGTCGTCGCGTACGCGCAGGCGACGAAGCCCACCATGCCTATGAAGGCGTACAGGCACGCGCCCAGCCACTGGCGCCATGAGGGCACCCAGCGCCGCCAGCCGGTGCGGCCGGGCCTCGGGTAGGCGGGGCGCAGGCGCCGCAGCCACGGGCGCGCCGCGGCGACGGCCCGGGTGGCGGCCGAGGTGGCGGCGCCGACGAGGGCCGGGGGGAGGGTGATGCGCCGGCCGGCCGTCGCGCGGGGCTTGCGACGGGAACCGGAACTTCCGCGACGGCCCGAGGGGGCGCCACCGCCGCTGTCCGGAACCACCCTTCTGTCCCGTGATCGGCCTCTTCCAGCCCTTTCCTGCCTGCCCACTGCGCATGCCCTTTCCGCTGCTCTTGACCCACACCCTAGAGGCACTTGCTGTGGGGTCGCCCAGCGACCGAACGTGTCCGTTTCCGTACGGGTGAGTAGGGATACGTGCCGTCGGTCCGGTCACACAAACGGAACGGAACGAAGGGGTCGTCAAGTTGTGCGAAAATTCCGTGCCTCGGTTCGAGTGGACCGGGTGACAAGGGGAAAATAGTGATACCAAAGAGGTTCAGGCTCGCCGCCGGCGCGGCCCTGACCGTGGGCGTGGTGACCGCAGGTCTGCTCGCTTCCTCTGCGAGTGCGGAATCCGGCCCCAAAGCAGCCGACCGGAAGACGGTCGACACCTTCGGGCGCCTTGCGGGCGACGTACTGTCGCAGCGCTCCGATGCCCTGGTCGAGGACCAGGGAGGGCATCGCAATTCGGGCCGTAACGCCGCGAAGAGCCGCATGTCGGCCCAGTTGGCGAAGGACGAGGACTCCGCGCTCTCGTCRCTGAAGTCCCGCAGGACCCGGCTCGCGGACCTCGGTGAGGCCTACACGAAGGCCGACACCAAGGTGACCGTGGAGAAGGCCACGGTCACCGGCGGGAAGGCCACCGTCGAGGTCACCGAGCAGACCACGCTCACGTACAAGAAGCTGCGCGGGGACGAGCCGGCGACGACCGACTTCCGGACCCGGTACGAGCTCAAGCTCACCAGCAAGAAGGGCGGTGCCTGGGAGCTGAACTCGATCAAGTCCCAGGAGAACGGCCCGGTCGCGGTGAACGAGCCCGTGGCGGCCAAGGCGAACGTGGTCAAGGACGACGGCAACCAGTACCCGGACGGCACGCCCGCGTCCACCAAGTACCCGGCGCCGGCGAAGCCCAAGGCCAAGACCGGCGGTGCCTACGACTACGCGGCCATGGCGAAGTACGCCGAGAAGTACTGGAGCAACTACAACCCGGCCTACCGGAAGTTCTCCGGCGCGGGTGGTGACTGCACCAACTTCATCAGCCAGGCGCTGAAGGCGGGTGGCTGGAAGGCCGTTCCGGGCTCCACCTCGGACTACCGCAACTGGTGGTACGACGGGGCCAAGCAGTCCGACTCCTGGGTCGGGGCGAACGAGTGGGCCTGGTTCACGCTGTCCAACCAGCGGGCGGCCAACCTGGCCAACGTCTACCAGACGGACGTCGGTGACATCGTGCAGGTGGACTTCAACAAGGACGGGTCCAAGGACCACTCCATGATGGTGACCTACCGCAGCAGCGCGGGTATGCCGTACGTCACGTACCACTCCACGAACACCTACCGGAAGTCGCTCGCGAGCCTCATCGCGTCCTACCCGGACGCGGTGTACTACGCGTACCGCACCTGACCGGTACTCCTCGGCTCCTCCCGTCGCGGAACTCCGCGGCGGGAGGAGCCGGTTCACGGCGTCTCCGGTTCCCGGACGAGCCGCCGCGCGATGTCGGCGGACGAGATCACGACCCGGTCCTCCAGCTCCCGCGCGGCGGGGACGGCCGACGGCGCCGAGGCGAGCAGCACGGGAGCCTTGCGCAGGGTCCCCCACGCACGCGCCGCCGGCGCGGCCGCGRCGGCGCCGGCCCACCCGGCCGGGCCCGGCCCGTCGTCGACCACGGACACCAGGCTGCCGGCGCCCACGAACCCCGTGACCGGCTCCAGATCGAACGGGTACGGCCGCGAGGGCACGAAGAGCTGGACGGTCACGCCCGTGGCCGCCAGGGCGCGCGCGGGGGGTGCGTCGTCCCGGGCCGCCGGCCGGCGGCGGACAGCTCCGGCAGGCGCTCCTCGAAGACCCGGATGGCCGGCATCCGTTCCACGTCCTGCAGGTCCGGACCGCTTCCGGCGGCTTCCATCTGCTGAGGTCTCCTTGTCCGGTGCGCGCGGGTTCGTGCCCGACGTCGGCGCGAGCCGATGTGTTGGTCGTCGGTCGTCAGTCGGCCAGGATCCGGTCACGGTGGGCGGTCCATTCCAGCGAGTGCCGGATGCCCTCGGCCAGGGAGTACGCCGGCTCCCAGCCGAGCAGGTCCCGTGCGCGGGTACCGCGGGTGTAGGCGCCGGCGACATCGCCCGGCCGGCGGTCGGCGCGCACCACGGTCAGGGGCGTGCCGACGGAGGAGTCGAAGGCCTCCAGCAGCTCGTTGACCGTGGTGCCCGTGCCGGTGCCGAGGTTGATCGCGGTGCTCCGCCGTCCGTCGCCGAGCACCGTGTCGAACGCGCGGAGCGCGGCGAGGTGGGCGGTCGCCAGGTCCCATACGTGGACGTAGTCGCGGATGCCGGAACCGTCGCGCGTCGGGTAGTCGTTGCCGGTGACCTCGAAGGAGGAGCCTTCCTCCAGGGCCTCGATCATCTTGCCGAGCGCGTGCGAGGGGCGGCGCAGCTGGAGGCCCGTACGCATCTTCGGGTCCGCGCCGACCGGGTTGAAGTACCGCAGGGACAGGACGCGGATGTCCTGGGTGGCGGCGATGTCCGCGAACATCGTTTCGCAGATCGCCTTGGTGCGGGCGTACGGGCTCTGCGGGTCGAGCCCCGAGTCCTCGTCGACGGAGAAGTCCGCGCCGGGCTCGTAGATCGAGGCGGAGGAACTGAAGACGAGCCGGCCGCAGCCGTTGCGCAGCAGGTGCGACACGAAGGCCAGGCTCTTCGCGACGTTCGCCTCGTAGTAGCCCACGGGGTCGCCGACCGAATCGGGGACCACGATCAGCGCGGCGCAGTGGACGACGGCCTCGATCTCCGGATGCTCGGCGAAGATCCTGTCGATCAGGGCGCCGTCCGCGATGTCCCCCTCGAAGAACGCCCGCCCCTCGGTGAATTCCCGGCGGCCGGTGACCAGGCTGTCCAAAATGACCGGGGTGATTCCCGAATCGATGCAGGCGGACGCGATCGTGCTGCCGATGAATCCGGCACCACCCGAAACGAGAACCTTCACATCAGTCCCTTCCTGAAATGCCGGCCGAGATGCGGCCGGTCGCCGTTTTCCTTTCCCGCCGTCCTGAATTCCCTTCCGGACGAGGGGGGTTCAAGATACCGCATCGTGGAAGAATTCTTCACGGATGCGGTCACGGGCCCGAAGGGCGGTGCGCTGGAAGGGGGTGCGGGACGGCCATTTCGGCCCGAGTCGCCGGCCTTTCGTCGGGTCGTTTCGATCGTGCGTGGGAATTCGTTTCGTCGCCGAATATCCGCAGGTTCTCGTGCCGGACGGTCGTGGCGATCGCGGTCTTCGCCGGCCGGGCGCCGGACGGCGGAGCCGGCCAGGGCTCGGCCGACACGGAGCGGCGGGTCAGGGCGCCGGCGTACCCGAGGTCCTGGGCCATCAGGGCCAGCCGGCAGCTGATGTCCGTGCGGTGGGCCCGCACGGCACGGTCGTCTGCGGGTGGAACGCCCCCGGCCCGGCCGGCCTCTGCCAGGACGTCCAGTGCCCGCGCGAGGTCCAGCCCGAGGCGCTCCGCCGTCGCGAACGCCTCGCCCAGGGCGACCAGCAAGGAACCGGCGAGCAGTTCGTCGACCTGCCTGAACCGGCCGCCGGCCCCGGTGGGGCCCAGCCGGAAGACCCGTTCGGTGAACACGGCGAGCAGCGGGCGCGCGGATTCGACGGCGGCGGCCGAGCCGCCGGCGAACACGATCGGGGTGCCGTCCGGGGCCCGTGGGGTGGTCCCGGTCACCGGGGCGTCGACCGGCGCCAGCGCGCGTTCACGGCAGGCCTCGGCCCACACGGTGGTCCACCCGTCGGAGAGGGGCGAACACTCGACGGCCGGTGTTCCGGGCCGCGCGCCGGCCAGGGCGCCGTCCGCGCCCAGCCACACCGAGCGGCTCGCCGCGTCGCCGCTCACCGCGGAGAGCACGGCGCGGGCACCCTCCGCGGCCTCGCGCGGGGTCGAGCAGAGCGTGGTGCCCGCCCCGGGCGGCCCTTCGAGCAGGTCGGGCGTCCGGTGGTGGAGCCGTACGAGGAAGCCCGAGAGGCGCAGGCGCGGGACCATCCGGGAGACCATCGGGCCGGCCCCCAGGACGGCGACGCTGTCCCCCGGGGCGAGGGGTCTCGTGAGCGGGGACGGCGGGACCACGGCTGTCTCGTTCTCCAACGGGCTTCCTCTTCGTTCGGGTTCGTTTCCGCGGCCCGCGGCCCGCGGCCCGCGGCCCGCGGGCCGCTCGGGGCGTCCGGGCCCGGACCGGTGCCGTGTGCGGCGGACCTCGCCGGACACGGGACTAGATGTAGCCCTCGCGCAGTGCGTAGGCCACGGCGTGGGCCCGGTTGCGCAGTTGGAACCGGGTCGTCACGGTGTGCAGGATGTTCTTGACCGTCCGCTCCGAGTACGCGAGCTCGACCGCTATCTCCGCGGTGTCCATGCCGTCGGCCACCAGCCGCAGGACGTCGACCTCGCGCGGCACCATGCCCAGGGTGACGGACGCGGCGCCCTGTCCGCCGGCCTTGCCGTCCCGGAGCCGCCCCATGTGGCCGATCAGCTGGGCCAGCAGGTCGGGCGGCAGTTCGCAGCCGCCCCGTTCGGCCGCGAGGACGGCCTGGCGCAGCCGTGCCCCCGTGGCCTCGCGGCGCCACAGGATCGTGGTCACACCGCACGCGACGACGTCCAGCAGCTCGGCCTCCCGGATCCGGTCCAGGACCAGCACCACCCCGACCTTCTCGGCCCGCACCAGCCGGGACAGCCTCGCCAGGACCGTCTCGTCGAAGGCGTCGGCGATCAGCAGGGCGACGTCGGCGCCGTCCTGCCGGGGGCCGTCCACGAGCGCGATCTCCGGGTACTGACGGAGGTGGCTCATCGCTCCGGCCCGGGTGATCGGGTCCGGGGCGTGAATGGCGACCGCCACCCGACGGGAGGTACGGACGTCGTCGACGAACTGCAGCACGGTGAAGAACTCCTTTTCCCACGACCGGCTCCCACCCTTTCCCATCGGGCGGGGCGCGGCCATCGTGGTCGACCACGAGATCGGGACCACCACGAGGAAGGCGGTGCGGGGGCCGTGCGGTCCGTGCGGTAACGCTCCACGGGGGCACCGGGCGTCCACAGCGGTCCGGCAGCGGTCGCCACGGCGCGCGGACACCTCCGGATCGCAGGCTATCCGCGGCCCACGCCTCTCCGCCCCCACGCCGAGGGCAGAGCGGGCGCGCCCGTCCGGGCAACGAAGGGCGCGGCGGTTTCCCCCGGGTCTGCCCTTCCCGACCTGCCCGCCGCGCCCGCCCGCTCCTACGCTCGTCGGTGTCGTGGGGTTTCCCCCTGATCACCACGACGCCGGT
Organism: Streptomyces sp. M-16; assembly: GCF_052114405.1. Classification (NCBI taxonomy): domain Bacteria; kingdom Bacillati; phylum Actinomycetota; class Actinomycetes; order Kitasatosporales; family Streptomycetaceae; genus Streptomyces; species Streptomyces sp. M-16. The sequence goes on from NZ_JBFRER010000001.1 coordinate 195,183, forward strand.
TCGGCCGGTCCGGCCGTCAGCCGGTCCGGCCGGTCCAGCTGGCCGAGTCGACCGAGTCGACCGAGACGGCCCCGCCGGCTCAGCCGGTCTTGCCGAGGGCGACGGCCAGGTCGCCGCGGCGGATGCCGAGCTTGCGGTAGCAGTGCGTCAGATGGGTCTCCACCGTCCGTACGGCGAGGTGCAGCAACTCGGCGATCTCGACGTTGCTGTGGCCGGCCGCGGCCAGTTGCGCGATGCGGCGCTCACTGGAGGTGAGCGCCGTGGCTCCGGTGTGCCGCGTCCGCCGGGGCCGGGCCCCGCAGTCGCGCAGGGCCGCCCGCGCGACGAGGTTCATCCGTACCGCTCCCGTCCGTTCGGCCCGCTCGACGGCCTCGCGGAACACCGTGCGGGCCCGCCGGCTCTGGCCGGAGTCGTGCAGGGACCGCCCGAGCGACACCAGGGCGGGCAGCAGCTCGGGCAGCGGCTCCGCCGTGCCGCGTAGCAACTCCACCGCCTCCTCGACCAGTTCCAGCCCGTGCCGGCCGCCGAGCGCCACGCCCAGGGCGCGCAGCGCCCGGCCGACCGCGCGGGGCGTTCCCCAGGCGCGGGCCAGCCGGAGCTCCTCCCGTGCCAGCGCGGCAGCCTGCTCCGGCGACCCGAGCGCCACGTGGCAGTCGGCGGCGGCGGAGCGCCACGGGGTGACGATCGGGCTCTCCACCTCGCGGGCGGACTGGCGCCTGCCGCACTCCAGGAGGTCCGAGAGGGCGGCGTCGGGTTCGTCCGACGCCATGTGCAGCAGACCCCGCGCGTACAGGAACTCGTTCCACTCCCACGAGCCGTGCGCGCCCCCGGCCGTCACGGCGTAGGCGAGGCGGCGGGCTTCGGCGAGCCGCCCGGTCTCGGTCAGGGCGATGATCGCCTGGGCGCGCAGATGGGCGTTCTCCGCGCCGGGCGCGGCCAGGTTGCCCGGCAGGACGTCCCACAGCGCGGTGTCGGCCAGCAGCGCGGTGTACCGGCCGCGCATCACCTCGGCCTCCGCGGCGACGCTCAGCAGGCTCTGGTGGCCGGGGTGCAGCAGGTTCGGGGTCCGGCAGGCGGCGAGCCCACGGGCCACCAGCCGGTCGGCCTCGGTCAGTTCGTCCGCCCACTGGGCCAGCGTGGCGGCCGACGCGTAGAGGTACGGTTCGAGCAGCGGGTCCAGCGAGGTCCGCGTCAGCGACCGGACCCGCTCCATGACCTCGGCCGCCGACAGCCGGCCGGCCGTCGCGCCGTGTTCGGTGAGCAGGGCCCTGGCGGTCGGGGCGATCCCGTCGGGAGCCTGCTCCTCGATGCGGCGCAGTCCGGCCACCACCCGCAGCCAACTGTCCCCGTCGTGCGAGGAGATCAGGGCGGTCGCCGCCTGCACCGCGTGCGCGAGGTCCGTCGAGTCGGCGAAACCCTCGGCGAGTTCGGCCAGCACGTCCAGGGCGGTGTGGACCTCGCCGCGGGCCACCAGGGCCGTACCGAGCGCGGTGGCGGCGCGGACCCGCCCTCCGGCGGAGCGCTGCAGACGCAGGGCCTCCGCCAGGTGGCGGACCCCGGAGGCGCGTTCGTCCCGTACCTCCAGGCAGCCCAGCCGGATGAGGGCCTCGCTGCGGCGGCCGACGGACAGCGGTTCCCGCAGCGCCCGGCGCAGGCAGACGATCGCCTCGTCGGCCCGCCCGTCGCGGACCGCCTTCGCGGCGGCGCCGGTCAGTGCGTCGGCGGCCCAGGGAGCGCCCACGGCGGGTATCGGCAACAGGTGGCGCACCACCGACTCCTCCGGATCGCCCCGGTGGTGCAGCAGTTCGGCCGCGCGCCGGCGCACGTCCGCGCGGCGGTGCCGTTCCCACGTGTCGCGTACGGCCTCGTGCAGCAGCGGGTGGGCGAAGACGGGGCGGCCGCTGCGCGGGTCCTTGCGCAGCAGCCCCTGACGGATGAGTTCGCCGGTCCAGCCGCGCACCCGGGACGGGTCGACGTCGGTCACGGAGACCAGCAGGGCCAGTGCGTCGTCCTCGTCCTGGATCTCGGCGAAGGTCCGCAGGGCGTCCGCGGTCTCGGCACCGGCGTCGTGCAGCCAGCGGAGCACCGCGCAGGAGAACGCGCCCGGACGCAGGTCGGCGCAACTCCCGGGCAGGTGGGCCGGGAGGGGGCTCCCGACGGCCATCTCCCGCAGGTCCGTGAGGAGCGCGTGCAGCAGCATCGGATTGCCCCCGACGGCGCCGACGCACTCCTCGGTCAGGGTGTGCGGTGCGTCGTCGCCGAGGACGGAGCGCGCGAGAGCCCGGGCGGCCGTCGCGCCGAGCGGGGCCAGCAGGCAGATCTCGTCGGCCGGAACGCGGCAGGCGTCGGTGAACGAGGGCTGGGGAAGCGCCAGGTCGTACTGCCACCGTTCGGTCACGGCCAGCACGACCGGCAACCGGTCCAGGCGCCGCGTCACCTGGGCGAGCCAGCGGCGCGACACCGCGTCCGCCAGGTGGACGTCGTCCACGGCGAGCAGCACCGGCCCGGACGCGGCCCGTGACCGGAGCAGGCTCCACAGTCGGGACGGCAGATCGGCGCCGTGCAACGACCCGCCCCAGGCGTCGACGTCCGGTGGGCCGTCGGACGGGCCGAGGCCGTCGAACAACTGCAGGACCACCCCGAAGTCGACCCCGGCCTCCTGGAGGGAACACCGGGCCCTGAGGACCGTCGTCCCGTGACGCTCCGTGTCCCGGGCGAGGGACCGCAGCGCGGAGCTGCGTCCGCTGCCGCTGGCCCCCCGGATCACCACCGTGCCCCCGGTCCCCGCCCCGGCCCGTCTCACCAGCGCCCGAGCCCTCGCCGGCGGCTCCGCACGCTCCCGCAGCACGGTGGAGGAGGTGTGGGCACGGTCCCGGAGGGCGGGGCTCGGCATGGGAACTCCTGGACTGGTCGGGCACGCTGCGTAACGGGAGGGGCAATTCTGTCTGCCGCTGCAAGACGTACGAAATCCCGGTGCCGCTCCGGACCCCTCTGTGACCTGCGTCTCATGAGCGCCATGGCCCCGGCGGTCGAGGCCGATGAGGCCGCGGGGGTCCAAGCGGGGGTCCAACCGCCGTGCTGGGCGCCGGTGAAGACGCCCGCCACGAGGTACGGCGGGACGGCGAGCAGCCACGACTTCACCAGCACCGGTCCACGGGACGGGTGTTGGGGGCGGACGACCTCGCGCCCGGGGTCACGCCCCTGCTCCGGTCCGGGGCCGTGGAGTGCCCGTCCGGGCGCCGGGTCTTCGGGTCAGCCCCCGCCCGGTGCGTCGTCCGGCCAGCCGTAGCCGGTGCGCGGCCGTTCGGGCACCGCACCCATCGCGGCCAGGTCCCGGTCGGCGGCGCGCATCAGCTGACCGGCCAGGTCGCGCATCGCCCGGCTCGCCGCGAGCTCGTCACCGATCGCGGGGATCTCCACGTCCTGCGGGTTGCAGCGCGCCTTGCCGCGGCCCGTCATGATGGTCGTCCCGTTGTCGAGCACCGCGCGCGCCGTGGTGATGCCGCTCTCCTCGTTCAGGTACACGCCCACCTGCCACTGTTCGGCGTGTGTCATGACGTGCCTCCTCACGCCCGGGGCCCATTCCCCTCCAGCATCCCCCCGCGCGGGTCCGGGCGCGCTCCGGGCCGTCAGGCGGCGGGAAGGGGGCCGGGGCCGGCCGCCAGGGACACGTGCAGCCCGTCCGGCCGGACGTCGGCGGACGTGGCCCTGAGCCCGAGGGGGTAGGCGGCGCGGGCGTCCGGACCCGGCGCGAGGCCGTCCAGGCCGAGCCGGCCGGCCGGGACGGAGCGGCCGAACACGGTGAGCCCGTCCACGGCGAGGGTGACCTTGCCGTCCGCGAGGGCGGGACGCAGCGTCAGCCGCCCCGCGCCGCCGGGGCCGACGGCGGCGAGCACGGTGCCGGCCGCCGGGTCGGCCGTCACCGAGGCCACGGTCACCGACGGTGCGGCGGCCCGGATCGCGTCGGCGATCGCCCCCGGGGAGACGGTCACCTCGGCCCGCGTGCCGCCGACGGTGGCCCGCTCGCCGAGGCGGACGTCGTCGAGCCGCGCCCGTACGCGCACTCCCGACAGGCGGCCCACGCGGGCGTCGTCACTGGCGATGTCGAGCCGGGGGATGCTCCCGTGCGCCAGGTCCCACAGGGCCCAGTCGCCGCCGACGCCGACCGTGACGGCGTCACCGAGTCCCGGAGCCGCCTTCGCGACGCGGTGCCGGATCACGGCGCCGGCCGCGGACTCGGCCGCACCGGTCGCGGCGACGGCCACCACGGCCACGGCGCCCGTGACCGAGAGGAGGAGGTGGCGGCGCAGGGCCGCCCGGGTCCCGGCGAGGGGAGCGCGCTTCATCGTCGGTCTCCGGGAAGGGGTACGGGGGTGGCTTCGGGAGTTGCCTCGGGGGCGGGCGCCGGGGCGGGACCCTCCGGGTCGAGTCGGGGCAGGAGCCGCTCCAGCCGGTCGGGGAGCCACCAGTTGGCGCGCCCGAAGAGGTACATGGACGCCGGCACCAGGAGCAGGCGGACCACGGTGGCGTCGAGGACGACGCTCACCCCCAGTCCCAGGGCCAGCATCTTGACGGCGACGTTCGTGGAGAGCAGGAACGCCAGGAAGACGCTGGTCATGATCAGCGCCGCACAGGTGATGACCCGGGCCGTGGCGGCGAGACCGGTGGCCACGGCCAGGTGGTTGTCGCGCCGGTGCAGCCAGACCTCGCGGATCCGGGAGAGCAGGAAGACCTCGTAGTCCATCGACAGTCCGAAGACGATCGCGAACATCATCATCGGCACGTACGACTCGACGGGCACCGGCTCGCTCACCCCGAACAGCGCCCCGCCCCAGCCCCACTGGAACACCGCGACCACCACCCCGTAGGCGGCCGCGATCGAGAACAGGTTGAGCACGGCGGCCTTGAGCGCGATCAGCGGGCTGCGGAAGACGGTGAGCAGCAGGAGGAAGGCGGCCGCGGCCACCACGCCGACGATCCGGGGCAGCGCGCCCGCCAGGGTGTCGGTGAAGGTCTGGGTGGCGGCGGCGGTGCCGGTGACGTACCCGGTGGCACCGGTGCCCGTCAGGGCCCGCGGGACGGTCTCGTCCCGAAGGGTGTGGATCAGCCGGGCGGTCGCCGGGTCCCGCGGTCCGGTGGCGGGGGTGACGGTGGACAGGAGCAGGGCCCCGTCGGGGCCGGCGACCGGGGCCGTCACGGACGCCACCCCCGGGACGGCCGTCAGCCGCCGCCGGAGCGAGGCCGCCAGGTCCTCGCGGCGGGCCGGGTCGGCGACCCGGCCGCTGTCGAGCTGGACGACGACCGTGAGCGGGCCGTTGGCGCCGGCGCCGAAGCCCTCGGTGATCAGGTCGTACGCCCGGCGGTCGGTCCTGGCGGTGGACTGTGCCCCGGCGTCGACGTGCCCCAGCCGCATGGACGCCGCCGGGAGGGCGAGGACGCCGAGCAGGAGCAGGCCGGCGGCCAGGAAGGCCCAGGGGCGCCGGGCGACCCGCAGGGCCCAGCGGTGCCAGACGTCGCACTCCCCGGCGGGCTCGGCGACCGGCGTGCGCACGTGGAGCCGGTCGACGCGGCGGCCGAGCAGACCCAGCAGCGCGGGCGTCAGCGTCACCGACGCGGCGGCGGCCACCACCACGCTGAGCCCCGCCGCGATGCCGAGGGTGCCGATGAAGCCCACGCCGGACGCGCAGAGCCCGCCGAGCGCCATGGCCACCGTGGCCGCGGCGACCAGGACGGCACGGCCGCTGGTGGCGACAGTACGCCCGACCGCGTCGGCCGGTTCCGCCCCGGCGTGCAGCAGGGCCCGGTAGCGGGTGGCCAGGAAGAGGGCGTAGTCGATGCCCACGCCGAGGCCCATCATGGCGGCCAGCGTCGGGGACGCCCGGGCGAAGTCGAACGGGCCGGCGAGCAGGCCGAGGCCGCTGAGACCCACGGCCAGGCCCAGCACGGCCGTCAGCAGCGGCAGTCCGGCCGCGGCCACGCTGCCGAAGCCGATCAGCAGCACCAGCACGGCGACGGCCAGCCCGATGCCCTCCGAGACGCGGTCGGCGGATCCGGCCGAGGCCAGCTGCCCGAGCGGCTCCCCGTACTCGACGGTGACGTCGTCGGCGCGCAGCGGCTCCACGGCCGCGTCGACCCGGGCCAGGTAGGAGGGGTCGAAGCCCGCCGGGTTGCCGTCGAAGCGGACCGTCATCCGGGCGGTGTCGCCGTGGGGGGAGAGCGCCCCGGGCGTGGTCAGCGGGTCGGCCACCGACAGGACGTCCGGCAGCCGGTCCAGGCTGGCCACGGCTGCCGCGACCGCCTCCCGGTGGGCGGCGACCGTACCGCTCCCGGTGTGGAGCACGAGGGCGGCGGCCGTGCCCCCGCCTCCGCCGGTGTGCGCCTCGATCAGGTCGGCGCCGGTCTGGGCGCCGGTGCCGGGCAGGGAGAAGCTGTCCGCGAAGGTGCCGCCCCAGGCGTGGTCGGCGGACGCGAGGCCGGCCAGGAGCAGTACCCACAGGGCGACGATCCGCCAGGCGTGCCGGGCGCACCAGCGCCCGCTGCGGTGGAGGAGTCCGGGCCCCCCGGTCGATGCGGTGTTCATGGGCCCCACTGTGCGTGGCTCCCGTAAGGGGATCGTTGGCGGATTGTTCGGGGAACGTACGGACCCGCGCGCCCGCCGCGGGGACCGCGGATGCCGCGGCGGCGTCGTCACACCGCCGCGGCGGGCCTCAGGCCGGGCCGGGTGTCCGCGGGAGGGCGACCGTGAAGCAGGCGCCGCCCTCCGGACCGTGCCCCTCCACCTGGAGGGTGCCCCCGAGACGGCCGGTCAGCCGGTGGGCGAGGGCCAGCCCCAAGCCGCTGCCGACCGGGCGGGTGTCCCGGTAGCGCGCGTGCAGGGCCCCGCTGTCGAAGGCGACGCTCACGTCGTCCTCGGTCAGGCCGGGGCCGCCGTCGCGGACCTGCACCTCGGCCCCGCCACCCGGGGCCGCCCGCACGGCGAGGACCACGGGCGCGCCCTCGGGTGTGAGCCGCAGGGCGTTCTGCACGAGCCCGTCGACCAGCTGCCGGACCCGGAAGGCGTCCGTCTCGACGACGAGGGGCGGCTCCGGCCGTTCCACCCGCAGCTCGACCCCGGCGCGCGCGCCGGGCCCGGCCCAGAAGGCGGCGGCCTCGGCGACGACCGCGCCCAGGTCGGCCGGGGCCACGTCCAGCCGGAACCCGTCCGCCTCCAGCCGGGCCAGGTCCAGCAGGTCCGCCAGGAACCGGTCCAGGCGGCGCGTCTCATCGGCCAGGACGCCCCCGACCCCGGGCAGCCGCTCCGGCTCGATCAGGCCGTCGGCCAGCGCCTCGGCATACCCCTGGAGCGCGGTCAGCGGGGTCCGCAGGTCGTGGGAGACCGACAGCAGGAACTCCCGCTGCCGGTTCTCGCTGCGCGCCAGCGCCGCGTCCAGGACGTTGAGGGCGCGCCCGATGTCCTGCGTCTCCCGCGGCCCGTCGACCGGGGCCGGCACGCCCCGCTCGCCGTCGGCGAGCCGGTGCGCGACCCGAGCGGCCTTCACGAGCGGACGGGCGATGCGGCGTGCCATGAGCGCCCCGGCCAGGGCCGCGCCGAGCATGCCGACGACCAGCGGCACGATCACGCTGCGCCGGATCTCGTTCGTGTTCCGCGTGACGACCGCGTACGGCTCGGTGAGGACGACCGCGCCGCCGCCCACGGCCGGCCGCCCCACCAGCAGCACGTCCTGTCCCCCCAGGACGGCGGTGGTGGAGACGGGTTCGCCGGCGAGCAGGGCCGCCTTCACGGCCAGGCCGACGGCCGGGGTGGCGCCCCCGCCGACCCTCCCGTCGGCGGAGATCACCGCGAGCTCCACCCCGTTCGGCCCGCCCAGCGCCCGGGCGCCGTTGAACAGCGCCTGCGACAGGACGGGCAGCCGCCCGAGCACCGTGGCCTGACGCGTCAGCTGGTCGCGCTCGCGGCGCTCGGCGGCGTGCGCGGCGCTCTGCCAGGCGACCAGCCCCGTCAGCGCCACCGCGAGCGCGGCCACCGCGGTGGTCAGCACCACGATGTTGCGGGCCAGCGAGGCGCGGCGGGGGCGGGGCCGGTTCACGTACGGGGATCCGTCGCGCTGTAGCCGACGCCGCGGACCGTGCGGATCGGGCTGGCGTCCCCCAGCTTGGCGCGCAACTGTGACACGAACACGTCGACCATCCGGGTGTCGCGGTAGCCCGGGTACCCCCACACCCGCGCCAGCAGCTGTTCCCGGGTGAAGACCTGCCCGGTGTGCCGGACCAGGTGCGCCAACAGGTTGAACTCGGTGGTGGTGAGTTCGACGGGTTCGCCGTCGCGGCGGACGGTACGGCTGAGCGGATCCAGGCTGAGCCGGCCCACGGTCTCGGCCGGCCGGCCCGGCGGCCCGGCCGCCCTGCGCAGGACCGTCTTGACCCGGGCGACGAGCTCGCGCGGCGAGAACGGCTTCGTCAGGTAGTCGTCGGCGCCCAGTTCGAGGCCGAGGATCCGGTCGGCCTCCTCGCCGCGCGCGGTGACCAGCAGGACCGGCGTCCAGTCGCCGGCGTCCCGCAGGGCCGTGCAGAAGGCGATGCCGTCCAGCCCCGGCAGGCCGATGTCCAGCACGATCGCCACCGGGTGCATCCGCCGCGCGGCGGCGAGCCCGGCGGTCCCGTCGGCCTCGACGTGCACGCCGAAGCCCTCCCGTGCCAGGTAGAGCCGCTGCACGTCGGCGATGTGGCGCTCGTCCTCGACGACCAGCACGAGGCCCTTGGACTCCGTCATCACTTCCCCTCACGCGCGGCGAACCCCGCCGATGCTAACCGCGGAGCCCCGTCCGCCCGGCGGGTGCGCCGCCACCCGTACGTTCCCCGAACATTGCGGCGGCGCGCCCCTGCGCGACCGCCGGGCGCAGGGGAAGGGGCCGGTCACGAACCGGGACGGGCCCAGATCCGCCGGTACGCCTCGCGGTAGCCGGAGGGGTCCCAGGACGTGGCGCCACGGCTGTTGGCGGCGGTGGCGATGTGGACGGGGGCGACGTACCCGCTGGCGGGCCGGCCGGCGAAGGCGCGGTTGAACTCGTCGACGATCTGCCAGCCCTGCTGGGACAGCGGTTCGGGGACGGTGGCCGCCTGGAACTGCCCGCTGTCGATCCGCTGGAACGCGGAGGGGTCGCCGTCGCCCGCGCCGATGTTGAAGGGGGGCCCGGAACCCGGGGCGCCGGCCGCGCGCAGGGCCGGGGCGGCGTCCGCGAAGTAGAGGTCGTTGATGGCGACGGAGTCCGTCCACCGGTGCCCGAAGCGGGCCAGGAGGGAGGAGATCTCCTGGGGGGTGCGGCTGCCCGCGTCGGGGATGGGGATGTTCTCGTACGCCAGGAGCCGCACGCCGGGACAGGTGGCGAGTTGCTTCTTGATCAGTTCGGCCTTGTTGCGGGCGAAGGGGATCGAGTCGTCGGTGAAGACGACGACCCCGCCGTTGCCGCGGGAGCGGGCGATGATCCAGTCGGCGCCGATCCGGGCCACGTCCTCCACCTTCGTGGTGACGTTGGTGAAGAGGCCGGCGCTCTCGCTCGGGCCGGGGGAGCCCACCGCGTGCCAGCCGACGAGCGGAATGTGCGCGGCCCGCGCCTGCGCCACCTGCTGGGAGGTCAGTTCGGGGTCGAAGCCGCCGATGACGATGCCCGAGGGCTTGAGGGTGACGGCCTGGCTGAGGGCCGCCTGGATGCCCGCGGGAGTGCCTCCGCCGTCGATCACCCGGACCTTCCAGCCGATGGCGTCCGCGGCTTCCCCGACACCCTTGGCGACGCCGGCGACCCCGGGGTTGGTCATGGTCTGGGCGACGTAGACGAGGGTCTTGCCGGGTACCGCCGCGGGCCCGCCGGTGGGGCCGGTCCAGGTCGCGTCGGTGTTCTCGGCCCGCCGGACGGCGGCCCCGGCCTGCGCGAGGGCTGCGGGGCAGCCCGCGGCGGAGGGCCCGGGGGAGGACGGCCCGCCGCCCGACGAGGGGCCGCCCCCGCAGCCGGCGAGGAGGGTGAGGGCCGCGCTCAGCAGGGCCGCGGCGGTGAGGGTGGCCTGGTGGTTGGCTTGCACGGGGCTCCTGACACGGGTGCGCGTACGACGGGCCGCGGTGTGCCGCGACGGGTTCTGGCTTACGGGTGACGGGTCGCGCCGGCGCCGGTACGCAGCCGGCGGCGCGCGGAGTAGCCGGCCAGGCCGACGGCGATGAGCAGCGTGGCGCCGTTGAACAGCGGCGTGGCCCAGAACTGGGCGCCGAGCTGGCCGATGCCGGCCAGGCCGATGGCGAGGACGGCGACGGCGACCACGGTCCCGAGGGCGTTGGCGCGGCCGGGCTTGATCGTGGTGGAACCGAGCAGGGCGCCGACGAAGGCGGGCAGCAGGTAGTCCAGTCCGACGCTCGGGTTGCCGGTCTGCTGCTGCGCGGCGAGCAGCACTCCGGCGAAGCCGAAGAGCAGGCCCGATCCGGCGAAGGCGTAGACGGAGTAGCGGTGGGTGGGGATGCCGATGATGCCGGCGGCGCGCGGGTTGGAGCCGATCACGTACAGGTAGCGGCCCAGCGGCAGCCGTTCCAGCACCAGCCAGAGGGTGCCCGCGACGGCCAGGACGTAGTACGCGGGCAGCGGCAGGCCGAGGAAGCGGGAGTCGTAGAGGCCGGTGAAGGCGGCGGGCAGGCCCTCCGGGCCGGGGACGATCCGGGCACCGTCGGTGATCCAGCCGGTGACGGCGTACATCATGCTGCCGGTGCCGAGCGTGGCGATGAAGGAGTCGATCCGCCCGAATTCGACGATGACCCCGTTGAGGGCGCCGATGGCCGCCGCCCCGGCCACCACCACGAGGCAGGCGAGCGGCCAGGGCCAGGCGTCGCTCACGATCAGGTCCAGCACCATGACGTGCGCCAGGCCGAGACCGTAGCCGATCGACAGGTCGAACTTCCCGGCGGCGATGGGGACGGTCGCGCCGAGCGCGAGGACGGCGGGGATCGACTGGTTGGAGAGGATCGAGGAGACGGTGTCCCGGGTGGCGAAGGTGGCGGGCAGGGCGAGGGAGAAGGCGAGGAACAGCAGGGCCGCGAGGGCCGGGAGGCCGTACGCGCCGACGTGGTGCCCGCGCAGGCGGTCCAGGAAGGGCCGGGACGAGGGGGAGGAGGTCATCGGGTCGTCCCGGGGCCGGTGACGGGGGGCATGGCCGAGGCGGTGCGGGTGAGTTCGGCGACGGTGAGGTCCGGGCCGGTCAGCTCGGCACCCACGGTCCCGCGGACGAACACCAGAGCGCGGTGGCACACGCCCGCGACCTCCTCGAAATCGGTGGAGACGAGCAGGACCGCGAGACCGGAGGCCAGCGCGTCGTCGAGCAGCCGGTGGACCGTGGCCTTGGCCCCGACGTCCACGCTGGCGGTGGGCTCTTCGAGGACGAGCAGCCGCAGCCTCCCCCGGAGCCAGCGCCCGACCATGACCTTCTGCTGGTTCCCGCCCGACAGGGTGGCGATGGGCACCTCGCTGTCGCGGGGGTGCACCGAGAACCGCTCGATCAGGTCGGCGGCCTCGGCGCGCTCGCGCCGGGGGCTCATCCAGCGCCATGCCGGGACGCCGGCGGACCGGGGGTTGGCCAGGAAGTTCTCCCGTACCGTCAGCGCGGCGGCGCAGCCCTCCCCCTGACGGTCGCCCGCGACGAGGGCGACCCCGCGGGCGAGGGCGGCGCGGACCGAACCGGGTCGGTACGGGCGGCCGTCGAGCAGGATCCGCCCGCCCAGCAGCGGCCGGGCGCCGACGAGGGCCCGGCCCAGGTCGGCGTGGCCGGCGCCGGTCAGGCCCACCATGCCGAGGACCTCGCCGGCCCGCAGCTCCAGGCTGACCTCCCTCGCGGCCGTCGTCGTCACGCGGTCCAGGCGCAGCAGGGGCGGGCCCGCCGCCGGGGTGGCGACGGGCCCGTGCCCGGCCTGCTCGCGGCCGACGATGACGCGCACGAGCCGGGCGGGGCTGTGGCCGGCGAGCGGGCCCCGGTCGACGACGCGGCCGTCGCGCAGGACGGCGAAGGTGTCGGCGACCCGGTACACCTCGTCCAGCCGGTGGCTGACGTAGAGGATGCCGTGACCCTGGTCGCGCAGGGCGTGCAGGACGTCGAAGAGCCGTGCGCAGTCCGCCGCGGGGAGGGTGGCGGTCGGCTCGTCGAGGACGATCAGCTCCGCGCGGGTGGCCAGGGCGCGGGCGATGGCGACGAGCGAACGCTCGGCGGGGGCGAGTACGGAGACCGGGGAGTCGGCGTCCAGGTCTCCGCCGACCAGGCGCAGGGCCCGGGCGCAGCCCTCCCGGGTCCGCCGCCAGGAGACGAGTCCCCCGCGGCGCGGGTAGCCGGTGCCCAGGGCGATGTTCTCGGCCACGGTCATCCACTCGACGAGGCCGAGGTCCTGGTGGATGAAGGACATGTTCCGGGTCGCGGCGTGGGAGCCGAGGGGGTGCCCCGCCACCGTCACCTCGCCCTCGTCGGCGTGGTGGACCCCCGCGAGCACCTTGATGAGGGTGGACTTGCCGGCGCCGTTGGGGCCGAGCAGGGCGAGGACGCTGCCCCGGTGGATGTCGAGGTCGACGGAGTCGAGCGCGCGGGTGCCGCCGAACCGCTTGCCGAGCCCGCGGATGCGGACGAGGGGCGGGGGCGCTCCGCCGGAGCGCGGGGGCGGACCGCCCGTCGATGTGCCGGGAGCGTCATGCACAGACTTCTCCGGGGGTCGGCCTCCGAGGTGTTCCCGACTGCATGGGGGATTCTATGCCGATATGTAACTGTATCGACGGTATTTGCMCCCTCTGAGTGCCGGGACCCGGCGGGGCCGGCCCCCGGCCGGTGGTGGACCGGCGGTGCCGTTCACGCGGCGTCCAGGGCGCACTCGGCCCAGATCACCTTTCCGCCGGTGGTGTAGCGGGTCCCCCAGGCCTGCGCGAGCTGGGCGACGAGGAACAGGCCGCGGCCGCCCTCGTCGGTGGAGGCCGCGTGGCGCATGCGGGGAGCGGAGTTGCTCGCGTCGTGCACCTCGCAGATCAGGGTCCGGTCGTGGATCAGGCGGACCCGGATGGGCGGGCTCCCGTAGCGGACGGCGTTCGTGACCAGCTCGCTGAGCAGCAGTTCCGTGGCGAAGGAGGATTCCTCCAGTCCCCACCGGTCCAGCTGCTCCACCGCGGCGGCGCGGACCTGGCCGACGAGGGCCGGATCGGGGTCCAGGTCCCACGAGGCGATCCGGTCGGCGGGCACGGCGTTGGTCCGGGCGACGAGCAGCGCGATGTCGTCACCGGGGTGTTCGGGCGCCACGGCGTCCAGGACCGCCCGGCAGGTGTCCTCCGGGGCGCGGTCGGGGTGGGCCAGCGCGCCGCGCAGCTGGTCCAGGGCCGTGTCGACGTCGCGGTGGCGGTCCTCGATGAGCCCGTCGGTGTACAGGACCAGCTGGCTGTGGACGGGGAGGGTGATCTCCGCCGACTCGAAGGGCAGGCCGCCGAGGCCGAGCGGGGGCCCGGCGGGCAGGTCGAGGAGCGAGACGCTGCCGTCGGGGAGTACGAGGGCGGGCGGGGGGTGGCCGGCGCGGGCGACGGTGCACTGCTGCGAGGTGGGGTCGTAGATCGCGTACAGGCAGCTGGCGCCGACGATGCCGGTGCTCCCGGCGCCGGGCAGGTCCCCGCCCTCCTCCCGGTCGAGCCGCACCATGAGGTTGTCCAGGTGCGTGAGGAGCTCGTCGGGGGCGAGTTCCAGTTCGGCGAAGTTGCGGGCGGCGGTGCGCAGCCGGCCCATGGTGGCGGCGGCGTGCAGTCCGTGGCCGACGACGTCGCCGACGAGGAGGGCGACGCGGGTGCCGGACAGGGGGATGACGTCGAACCAGTCGCCGCCCACCCCGGACTCGGCGGGCAGGTAGCGGTGGGCGACCTCGACGGCGCCCTGTTCGGGCAGGCCCCGGGGGAGCAGGCTGTGCTGCAGGGACAGCGCCAGGGTGTGCTCGCGCGTGTAGCGCCGGGCGTTGTCGATGCACAGGGCGGCGCGGGCGGCGAGTTCCCTGGCCAGCGCCCGGTCGTCGTCGCCGTAGGGCGCGGGATCCTGCGAGCGGTAGAAGCAGACGATGCCCAGGAGGACGCCCCGGGCGAGCAGGGGCACGGTGATGAGGGAATGGACGTTGTGGGCGAGCAGCAGCTCGGCGTGCGCCGGATCCTGGGCGATCCAGCCGAAGGCGGCCTTCAGCTCGGGCTCCAGCACCGGCTGCCCGGTGGTCATGCAGCGCATGTGGGGCGTGGTGGGATGCAGGTTCACCCGCGTGCCGACCGGGTAGAACGGGCAGTCCTCGCGGATGCCGTGGACCACCGTGCGCCGCATCTCCGCGGTCGGGTTGGGGGACTCCTCCCCGCGCAGCACGGCCTCGGGCACGTCGATGGTGACGAAGTCGGCCAGGCGCGGGACCGCCGTCTCGGCCAGTTCCCGGGCGGTGCGGTCCACGTCCAGGGTGGTGCCGATGCGGTTGCCGGCCTCGGCCAGCAGTTCCAGTCGGCGCCGCGCCGCGACGGCGTACCGGCCCACCTCCGGTTCGCCGACCAGCACCAGGCCCCGGACCATGCCGGGGGCGGGGTCCGCACCGGACGAGGGGGCGGGCGCGGGGGAGCGGGTGGCGGAGTCCGCGCGGGCGGGGGCGTGGCCGGCGGCGTCCGCGTGGGGCGGGGCGGGGGCGTGGCGCTCCGTGTCCTCGGGGATGAGTGCCTCGATGACGATCCCCTCCACCCCGGAGGAGCTGGTGACGGGACGGCTCACCAGGGTCACCGACCGGCCGTGGGAGAGGGGCACCTCGGTGGCGGCCCGCCGGGCCGAGGACATCAGCTCCGTGGCCCGCTCCTTGAGGAGCGACCGGTCGGACTGGTCCAGCTCGCTCTGGAGCAGCTCGGCCATGGCGAGCGGGGAGCCGTTGCGGGGTTCCGTGCCGTTGCGGGCGGCGCGGAACCCCGCCTCCAGGTAGGCGTGGAGCAGTCCTCGCTCCCGTGCCGAGCTCTGTTCCATCAGGCGCCGTTCGACGGCCTCGGCGGCCCTGCGCACCAGCGGGATCAGTGCCGGGTCCGCGTCCGTGTAGGGGTAGCCGAGGCACAGTACGCCCTCGATGTGCCCGCTGAGCTGGTCGCGTACGGGGATGGCGGTGCAGGCGCTCGACTGTGAGCGTTCGGCGAAGTGCTCGGCGCCGTAGACCTGGACGAGGCCCCGCTCGGCGAGGGTGAGGCCGATGCCGTTGGTCCCAGCGACCTGCTCGGCGAACACGAAGCCGGGGACGGTCTGGATCGGGGCGAGGTGCCGGGGCAGGGACTTGTCCCCGAAGCGGCGCTCCAGTACGACACCGTGCCCGTCGGCGAGGCAGATGTTCATCCGGCTCCCCGTGAAGATCGACTGGAGCCGGTCGAGCACGGGAGCGGCGGCCCGCACGAGGGGGCCGTCCGGGTCGAAGTCCTGGGTGAAGGGGAGGTCCGCCCGGTCCGGGGACAGGCCCAGCAGCCGGCAGCGCTCCCAGGAGCTCAGGATCGCGCCCCGCACGTCCCCTTCGACCGACTCGACCGTCTCGCCGTGCAGAAAACGATCACGTGAGAGCACGGGGCCGATGCGGTCTTCCACCACCCCCATCTGCACCACTTCCCCTCACCGGAACGCTCTCGATCGCCCGGTTTGAGTATATTCCTCACATTTTATGGCTGGCGTGAGTGGGGAGCGATCGGCGGCCCCCGGGCCTCACAGGACCGCGACCGGGTTGACGGGCGAGCCCGTGCCGCCGGGAACGTTCAGCGGGGTCACGACGAGCAGGAACGCGTACCGGCCCGCCCCGGCGCACGCGGCGGAGAGGGCTTCGAGGTCGAGGTTGTCCAGCAGGGGCACCCCCATGGCGGTGATCGCCAGGGTGTGTACGGGCGAGTGCACGCCCTCGACCGGCGACGGCCGTACGTCGCTGTCCCCGTCGGCGCCGAGCAGGCAGACGCCCCGCTCGGCCAGCAGCGGCAGGGCGTCCACGTGCCAGCCCGCGCTCGCGGCGCCGCAATCCCAGGGGCCGAGCTCCCGGCGCCGGCGGAAGCGGCCCGAGCGCAGCAGTACCGCGTCCCCGTCACCGAGCGTGACGCCGAGTGTTCGCTCCGCGGCGGTGATGTCCGGAGCGTGCACCGCCCGGCCGGGCTCCAGCCAGTCGACCCCGAGGACGGCGGGCAGGTCGAGGAGCACGCCGCGGGTCACGAGCGGGCCGAGCGCCTGCACCGAGCCGAAGCGGGCGCCCCCGGCGCCGACGGACGCGCGCGCGTCGCGGCCGTCGTACAGCCGCCCCCGGTAGGCGAGGTGGGACAGGGCGTCGAGGTGGGTCACGCTCTTGCCGTGGTAGTCCGCGGCGAGGAAGTCCTTGTACGCGGAGGGTTCCGGGGCCTCCACGTCGCCGAGGTCGGACATGTGGTGCAGGGCGGGCTTCGTGTTGTCCGGTCCGGGGCGGGTGTCCCAGGGGCGCCCCATCGGGACGACCGTGCCGGACCGGACCAGGGCCGCGGCCCCGCGCACGTGGTCCGCGGTCACCCTGTTCCACGCGCCGCGGTCGGGCGCGGGCCAGCGGCCCCACGTGCGGACCGCCTCGAAGAGCGCGTCGAACTCCCGCCGCGATACGGCGGGTCCGTTGGCGGGGTCGCTGCTCATGCGTGCTCGGCGCTCCAGGGTCCATGCGGGCCGGCGCCCGCGCGCCCGCCGCCTCCCCGGTCAGGATCCCCGCCCGGCGCGGTACCGGGCCGGGGGCGCGCGGGCGGGGGCCGCGTCATTCCTCCTCCGGAAGCGCCGGACGGGCGGGAGGGGCCGTCGCCCTCCCGCCCGTCCGGCGGTGTCCCGCGGGGTGCGGCCGGTCGTGGCGGCCGCGTCCGGTCAGAGGCCGGCCCGTCCGCTCGCCAGGGGCCACTCGCGGTTGAGGGTGCCGAGCGGGATGCGGCGGTCCATGACCGGCGTGCCGAACAGCGACAGCCCGAGGTGGAGCTGGCCGCTCAGGTCGAAGCCGCCGTGCAGCGCCCACGAGCCCGTCGCCGAGGTCTTGCCGTCCGTGGACGCGCTCGCCTTGGCCTCGGCCTCGCCACGCAGGTAGGGGGCGAAGTCGGCGCCGACGCCCACGACCCCGTACAGGCCGACGGAGGCCTCCGCGCCGAGCGCGGCCTTGACCTTTCCGGCGGCGGTGACCTCGGCCTTCACCGGGGAACTCTGCACGGCCGACGTGCTGACCGGGGTCCAGCCCTTGCCGGTGGCGTAGCTCCCGCCGACGCGGAAGTCGCCCTTGACGTCCTGCCGGACGTCGAGGGTGACCCGGCCGTCCGCCTCCACCTGGACGTAGCAGGTCAGGTCGAGGTTGACGACGACGGGCACCGGGCCCACCTGGATGACGGGGGAGCTGTGCAGTTTGGCGAACGGGATGCGCTTGGGCGCTCCCGTGCTCGCCGCGGCGCGGCCCTTGAGCTCCCACTGGGAGGACCAGTCGCCGCTCATGCCGAGGAAGGCCGAGTGCGGGAGGGCGCCGGCGCCCTGGGCGCCCTCGTAGGAGAACTCCACCTCGGGGGCCAGCTGGACGAAGCCGGACACCGAGGCTCCGGCCGAGACGGGCGCGCCTTCGGCGGTGTCGACGGCGGCGTTGACGTCGAGGCGGAGGTTGCCGAGGGGCAGCTTGGCGCTGTTGGGCCCGGAGCGCAGGCCCCCGCCCTTGGCCCAGGAGACCGTGACGCCCTTCATCAGGGGCTCGACCGCGACCGTGGCGGGGTCGACCGGGACCTTGCCGTCGGCCTTGTCGTCCTTCAGGACGGAGGCCAGGGTCGTGGAGGCGGTCTTCACCTCTGTGCCGCGTTCGGTCTTCTTGACGACCTCGGTGACCTTCGCGAGCAGGCCGTCCGGGGCGCCGGGCGCCGGGGCGCTGGCGATGACGTCGCCGACGGCGACGGGCTGGTCGGGTGTGGGGGAGTGGGTCGGGGAACCGCTGGGCCCCTGCGGGGCCTTGGATATGACGGCCCGTCCGCTGGCCTTGTCGTAGGAGGCGACCTTCAGCGAGGACTTCTCGGGCTGTGTCTGGCCGGTCCGGGTGCGGGCGATGGCGGACGGTGCGGCGGACCCCTGCGGGGCGGCGTCCACGGTCAGCTGCTGGGTGCCGTCGCCCTGTGACGCGGTGGTGGGGGAGCCTCCCGCCTCGGCGACCGCGCCGGTGTGCGGTGTCGAGGAGCAGCCGGTGGCGGCGAGCGCCAGGGTGGTCAGGCCGGGGAGCAGGAGGCGTCGGGTGAGCGTGCGCACGTAGGTGTGACCTTCAGATCGGATAGCAGGTGTTACTCGTAAGTAATCTGAAGGTCGATCATGCCATGCGGACGCCGCGCCGGTCATCTCGGGATCCGGCCAACTCGGCTGCCGCGCAAGACAATTGAAGGTTCATCTACTGTGCGGCGCCGGGGTGCGGGAGGTGGGCAGCCCGGCGGCCGACGACCGGCCCCGTGCCGGTGACCGGGGCGCCCCCACCGCCGGCGGACGCGGTCCCGGGTGGCCGGACGGGTGTGCCGGTTCGCCGCAACCCGTTTGAGCCGGGCTCCGGTCGGGCGCGAGGCAATCGTGACGGCTGCCTTAGCCGCGTCCGGGACAGTTCTCCAGGAAAGCTGTGGGGCGCATCGACGCCCCGTGCGTCGAGTGCCCCGGCCGCATCGACAACCCGATGTGCCGCGGAGCCCGGTCTCTCCCGGGAGACCCGCACGTCCCAGGAACGGAAGGAAAGCCGATGACCGTTGCCGCCCCGGCCGGAACGGTGGAGTGGGTGCGCCACGTCCTCGCCACCCACTGGGGCGACGCGTGGGGCGCCGCCGGACCGATCCCGCTCACCGTCGGGGGCGCGGCCCCGCTCACCCACACCGCGGGGCTGTGGCGGGTCGCGGGGCCCGGCGGTGACCACGTGCTCAAGGTGCAGCTGAACACCGAGGCCGCCCGGCCCGGGAACTTCCCCGCACTCAAGGCCCGGGTCCTCGCCCACTGCTCCCGGCGGGGCGTGCCCGTCCTGCCCGTCGTCCCCGCCGCCGACGGCCGGCCCGCCGTCCGGCACGACGGGATCCTGTGCGAGCTGTCGCCCCACAGCCCCGGGGCCCGGGCGAGCGGGGGCCGCGAGCAGGCCGACGCCATCGTCGCCGCCGGGCTGGCCCTGAGGGCCGCGCTGGACACCCTCCCCCCGGAGGTGACCGGCAAGCTGGCCACCGTACACCTGCCCCTCATGGTGGAGGAGGAGCACTGGCCGGCCGCCCTCCAGGACGCCGAGCGGCGCCTGCTGCCCCGGGCGGAGCGCGGAGCGGACCGCTGGCACCGTGCCGCAGCCCGCGTCCTGCGTGAACTCGCGGCCACCGCACCGATGTTGAGGTCCCTGTCCCGGTCGCAGCCGGTCGGTGCCGGCCGTCCCTCCGTCGTCCACGGGGACCTGCACGTCCACCACTTCCTGCTCTCCGACCGGGGCGCGGCCCGCGTGCTGGCCGTCCTCGACTTCGACAACCTCCAGGTGGCCGACCGGCTCCTCGACCTCGCCTGGACCGCCGACACGGCGGTCCTCGCCTGCGGCGCCGACACCGGCGCCGCCCGCGACGTCCTCGCCCGCTTCCTGCGCACCGGCCGCGGCCGCGGACTGCTGAAGCCCGGGGACGAGGTGCTCCTCATGCCCCTCCTGATGGCGCACTCGCTGCCGGTCATCGTGGACATCGCCAAGGACATCCTCGACCGGGGCATCCTGACCCCCCAGTGGCTCGCCTACTTCGAGTTGCTGTCCCCGGCGCGAAGACTCGCCGTCCACCGGCTGCTCAGCGCCGCCGCGGCCGGCTGACCGCCTCCGCCGGCACCCCGTACCCACCACCGCCCCCGCCGGGCCGCCCCGGCGTGCCCGCGCACCCCCGTCCCCTCACCCGAAGGAGCCGTACATGACGACGACCACCACACCATCGGACCCCGCTTCCTCCTGGCCCGCCGACCTGTCGGCCTTCTGCTTCGAGGTGCCGCACTCGTCGGAGTCCCTGCTCTTCGAGTCCGCCAAGGGCATCCGCCTCTCCGACGCGGCCGGCCGCGGTTACCTCGACGCGCTCTCCGGGGTCTTCGTGACCTGCTTCGGCTACGACTGCGAGCCCATCATCGGAGCCGTGACCCGGCAGTTGCGGACCCTGCCCTTCAACCCGCCCCTGCACGGCACCAACCGCGCCGCCCTGGAACTGGCGCGGGCCCTCGTCGACCTGGCGCCCCCCGGCATCACGGCCGCCAAGCTCGTCAACGGCGGCTCGGAGGCCGTGGAGGCCGCGATGCGCCTGGCCAGGCTCCACCACCGCGCCCGCGGCAACCCCGGCAAGGTGAAGGTCCTCAGCTACTACCACGGCTACCACGGGGCCACCTTCGGCTCCCTGTCCCTGACCGGCCGGCCCGACGTCACCCGTTTCGGCCCCGGGCTCCCGGGCGTCGTGCACGTGTGGCCGCCGGACTGCCTGGAGTCCTTCTGGGACGTCCCGCCGGAGAAGTCGGGGGCCCTCGCCGCGTCCATGATCGAGCGGACCATCGAGGCCGAGGGGCCCGACTCGGTGGCGGCGATCGTCATGGAACCCGTCATCCACCTGCGCGGCATGGCCATCGCGCCGGACGACTACCTCGCCCGGGTCCGCGAGGTCTGCGACCGCCACGACGTCCTGCTCGTCTTCGACGAGATCGTCACCGGATTCGGCCGCACCGGAGCGCCCTTCGCCGCCCAGACCTTCGGGGTGACCCCCGACATCCTCTGCGTCGGCAAGGGCATCTCCGGCGGGTACGCCCCCCTGGCCGCCGTCCTGATGGCCGGGCACGTCGCCGAGGCGCTCGGCGAGAGCGGCGGGCCGGTGTCCTTCGCCCCCTCGCACACCTACGCCGCCAATCCGCTGGCCGCCGCCGCCGGGCTCGCCGCCGTCACGCTGTTCCGCGAGGGCGGCTACCAGGAACGGATCGCCGAGCTGGCCGCGTACACCGAGCCCCGGCTGCGCGCCCTCGCCGAGGCCCACGGAGCCACCCTGCGCGCCGTCGGCCTCCTCTACGGAGTCAAGCTCACCGGCGCCGCCGCCGAGGGCGCCGAACGCCTCGGCGAGCGGGTGGCCTCGGCCTGCCTGCGCCGCGGCCTGATCATCCGGGGCCAGGACGACTGGGTGGTCCTCGCCCCCGCCTTCGTCACCACCCCGGCGGAGGTCGACGAGATCCTGGGGATCCTGGGCGAGGCACTCGACGAGGTCCTCGGAGCCGGCCGGTGAACGACCTCCACGCGACCTTCGCCGCCCCCGCCCGCGAAGCACTTCCCCGCCTCACGCCCGCCGAACGCCAGGTGGTCGAGCACGAGTTACGAGAGATGGAGCGCCAGGGCCGCGACGGCGGCAGGCTCCTGGACGGTCTGCGCAAGGTCGCCGCACAGGTGCCCCAGCGCCTCTACGCGGACAGCGCCGAGGTCCTCCTGCGGATGCACGAGATCGCGGGCTCCGGCAACCTCCAGAGCAACCTGTCCTCACTGGCCCTGGTCCGCGCCTGCTTCGCCCACGGCCTCGTCGACGAGGGCGGCGGCGGTGCGGCCGGCGGCGCGGACGGCAGCGGGGACGGCACCGGCGACGGTCCGGCCGAACTCGTCGTCGGCCGCGGCCACATCGCCCCGGCCTTCTACGCCGAACACTACGTACGCGGAACCCTGCCCTTCGCCCCCCTGACCACCCTCCACCAGGGCGGCCTCACCGGCGTCGTCCACCGCGACCTGGGCTTCCGCGCCACCATGCGCTACAGCCTCGGCGTCGGTGTGGCGCAGGCGGTCAGCCTCGCCTGGGAGCTCGCGCGCGGCGGCTCCGACCGCAAGGTCGTCTGCCTCGCCGGGGACGGCGAACTCCACGAGGGGGCCGCGTTCGAGGCACTGCGCTTCGCGCACGACGCGGGACTGACGAACCTGCTCCTCGTCGTCGACGCGAACGGCAAGGGCATCGAACCACTGGCCAGGCCGCTCAACACCGCCTACCTGTCCGCCTACCTGGGGACCCTCGTGGAGGTGGACGGCTGCGACGACGGCGCCGTGGAAGCGGCCCTCGGCGAGCTCCTCGCCCGCCCCGGACCGGCCGCACTCGTGTGCCGCACCCGCAAGGGGGACCACAGCTTCAAACCGGCGGACGCGGGCGCGGCGCGGCCCGCCCCCGGCCGGCCCGTGTCCTTCGCCTCGACCGCCGGTCGGATGCTCGGCGCCCACCGCGAACGCACCGGGCGCGAACTGGCCGTGTTCACACCCGACATGGCCGCCCGGTTCGGACTGGGCGGACACGTGCCGTACACCAACACCGGTCTGGCCGAGACCCTGACCGTCGGGATGACCCTCTCCCTGCCCGACCACCTCACCAAGGTCGTCGCCACCGACGCCATGTACTACATGGACTCGCTGAGCATGCTCACCGAGGCCACCACCAGCGTCCGCAACCTCCTCGTCCTGGCCGGGCGCAGCTGGGGCGCGTGGGGCGGCGCCCACAACGCGACCAACCTCCTGGGACTGCTGCTGCACACCCGCGTCTACGAGCCGGTCACCGCCGCCGAGTTCCAGGCCTGCCTGGACCGGCTCGCCCGGGACCCGGCCACCACCCACGTCGTCAGCATGATCGACGCCGCGTTCGAGCCGCCGGCCCGGGACTGCTCGGCCGACATCGACGGCGGCGTCTGGCTCACCCCGCCCGGCGAGGGCCCCGACGCCGTCGACGCCACCGTCGTCACCTTCGGCTACGCGGGCGTCCTGGTGGAGGCCGCCAACCGGGACGTGGGCCTGCCCCACCTGCACTGCGCCGCGCTCGACCCCCGGCTCGACCCCGCCGGCCTCGACGTCCTCGCACGCTCGCGCCGCATCCTGAGCGTCGAGTACAACGGAGCGGGCAGCGGCTTCGGGGAGCGCCTGCGCGCCCGGCACCTGCTGCCCGTCGAAGTGCACGCCGTCCGCCGGGACATCGCCACCCGCGTGCACAGGCACCAGCTGCCGCTGCACGGCATGAGCCCCGGAGCGCTGCGCGAACGGCTCGCAGGGCTGCTGGAGAACCGGGAGGGGTCCGGCCATGCGCCTGCATACGCATGACTACCGGGCGCCGCGGACCGACGGCATCGTCGACGGCGCGATCCTCATGCACCGCGAGATGTCCCGCCTCCTCGCCCGGCGCGGCTCCGTCACCCTGCACGACCTGACCAGGGGCCCCGACTGCGTCGCCGGACTGGGCGAGGACGACGTGGTGTACGCCGGCTCGGGCCCGTACGCCTTCCTCTACCACCACTGGCGCGCGCTGCGGGGAGGCCGCTTCCGGATCGTCCGCGAGGCCCACACCGCCCTCTGGTCGGGCTACTGGGCCCAGGAGGAGCTGTGCGCCCCGCTGGTGCGGCCCGGTGACCTGGCCCTGTTCCCGACCGAGTACACGCGCCGGCTGTTCCGCGCGCACTTCCCGTCCGTGACCGACGCCGGCTCCGCCGTGGCCTACCCCATGCTGGACCGGCTGCCCCGACGGGAACCGCGCCCCCTCCCGCCCACCGGGGCACCCCTGCGCATCGGCTATCTGGGAGCGCTCTCGCTCGCCAAGAACTTCGACCAGGTCGTGTCGGTGTTCGCCCGGTGCCACCGCGCCTCCGACGGCGCCGTCACCCTCGTCTGCGCGGGCAAGCCCAACGACCCCCGCTGGGAGAGCGCCGCCGTGCACGCCGCGCTCGGCCGCGCCGGGGTCCCCCCGGAGGCCGTGCGCATGGAGGGAGTCCGCCCCCAGGAGGAGCTCGCCGGCTTCTTCGACGGGATCGACGTCCTGCTCTTCCCCAGCACCGCCTCACGGGAGACCCTCGGCAGGGTGGTCCTGGAGGCCCTGGCCCACGGGGTCCCCGTGCTGGCCGCGGACGTCGGCCCCGCCGTCGAACTGCTCCCCGCCCGCAACCTCGTCCCCACCACCCTCGACGTCCACGGCACCTTCGACATGGGCCGCGTGGGACCCCTCGGCCGGGTCGACGAGGACGTCCTGACACGGAAACTGCTCACGCGCGACATCGCACCGGCGGCCCTGCGCCATGAGACCCCGTACACCGACGCGGCCTTCCTGCGGGCCCTCGCCGGAGAACCGGTGCCGGCTCCGGACGGCCACGACCGGATCCTGCCCGGGGCCGTGCGCGTCGCACCCCGTACGGGCGCTGCCCCGGAGGCGGCGGCGGCCACCGCCCTCTTCCGGGACTTCTTCGAACGCCGGGACGGCGCCGTCCGCGCCGCCCTCGACGCCCTCGCCGCGCGCACCGGCCACGACGACCCGGCCCTGCGCCGCATCGTCGCCGCGCCCGAGCGCAACCTCGCCGACTACCGGGCCTTCCCGCGCCTGCTGGACGCGCTGGTCCTGCCCCCGCTGGCCTACACCCTCGCGCCCGCCCCGGCGGGCGCCGTCCCGACAGGAGTCACCCCATGACAACCGACCGCGCACCGGCCCCCGCCGGACAGGTGGCGCTCGTCATCGGCGGCGGCCGCGGCATCGGCGCCGCCGTGGCCGAGGCCTTCGCCCGCCAGGGCGCCCGGGTGGTCGCCGCCGACACCGACCGGCTGCCGTCCTCGTTCAACCACTACCGCTCGACCGCCGTCACCGGTTACACCGAGGCCCGCGCGCTGGCCGACCGGCTCGCCGCCGAGGGCCTGGCCGTGACCGCCGCCGAGGTCGACGCGACCGACGAGGAGGCCGTGGACCGGCTCTACGCGGGGATCGCCGACGGGGAGGGCCGTCTCGACACGGTCGTCAACGCCTTCGGCGTCACCCACGTCAGCCCGGTCGAGACCATGGAACTCGCCGAGTTCCGGCACGTGGTGTCCGGCAACCTCGACGGGGTCTTCCTCTCCTCCCGGGCCGCGCTGCCCCTGCTGCGCGCCTCCGGCGGCGGCTCCATCATCAACTTCTCCTCGGTCTCGGGACGTTCGGGCTTCTCCAAGGTGGCCCACTACTGCGCGGCCAAGTTCGGGGTGATCGGCTTCACCGCCGCCCTCGCCCAGGAGGTCGCCAAGGAGAACATCCGCGTCAACGCCGTCTGTCCGGGGATCGTCCGGTCCAACATGTGGCGCTACCTCCTCTCGGAGTTCGTCCGCCCCGGCGAGAGCGAGGACGAGTGCTGGGAGCGCATGCGGGCGATGGTCCCGCAGCGGGAGTTCCAGACGCCCGAGGACATCGCGGGGCTGGTCCTGTACCTGGCGTCGGCGCCCCGCGTGACCGGCCAGGCCATCAGCGTCGACGGCGGGATGTCGGCCCCGTGACCGCCCCCGCCGCCGCGGTGACCACCCCCGCCCCCGACGGCGTCACCGCGGCCCTGACCGCCGCGGCGACCGCTCCCGGCGCGACACCGCCCCGGGGACACGCCCTCGCCTTCGACGACACCGGCTGGACGTTCTCGGGCCCCGGCGCCGTGGCGGCCCGTGACGCGGCCACCCTGGAGATCCGCGCCGACCGGGGCGCCGACCTCTTCGCGATGCCGGGCTTCCACGAGGCCTCCGGCGTCCCCCTGCTGGGCCGGACACTGGCCGGCGACCACACCGTCCGCGCCCGGGTCGCCGTCCGGGGCGGGGCCTTCGGCGACGCGGGAGGCATCCTCGTCCACGGCGCCGACGGCTGGTTCAAGGTCTGTGTGGAGCGGACCCGGGCGGGCGGCTGGGCGGTGGTGACCGTCGTCTCCCGCCCTCTGTCGGACGAGGCGGTGGGACCGGCCCTGGCCGGCCCGCGCGCCGAGCTGCTGGTGACCCGCGAGGGCGGGCGCCACGCGATGTTCTGCCGCGAGGACCCGGACGGACCCTGGCTCTTCGTACGCACCTTCCTCGGCCCCGCGGACGCGGACGTACGGCTGGCCCTGTTCGCGCAGGCGCCGTTCTCCGACTCCTGCACGGCGGTCTTCACCGGAGCCCGGTGGAGCCCCCGCGCCCTGGCGGACCGGCGGTGAGCGCCGACACCGCCGACGGGAGCGACCTGGTCATGTTCTGGAACCTCTACGAGGCGGGCATCGAGCGCCTCGCGGGCCGTCACGAACGCTGGCTGGCCCAGTGCGAGCTGGTCGCCGCGCTCCGGCCGCGGGTCCTGCTCACCACCGAGGGCTGGGGCTGGCACCGCAACGACGGGGCGCTCTTCGAGGACGCCAAGGCCGCCTTCGGCATGGACGGCGAGCTGTTCCTCGCGAAGACCGGCTGCCACCAGGCCGTCTTCTGGCAGCGGGACATCGAGCGGCTGGACACGGAACGGCCCGCACCCGAACTGACCCACTGGCACGGCCACGGCCTGGCGACCCTGGGCCTGCCGGGCTGGACGACACCCCTGCGGTTCCTGGTGGCGCACCTCGACCCGTTCAGCCCGACCGGGCGGCGGATCGAGTCGGACCACCTGCGCCGCCACGCCGACCCCGCCCTGGCGCCGCTGGTGGCGGGGATGGACGCCAACAGCCTGCCGCCCGGCGACCCCGAGCCGGACTGGAGCCGGGTGCCCCGCCACCGCAGGGCCGACCACCTCCTCGACGGGACCGACCGGGCCGACCGCATGCCCGTGGCCCGGCTGCTGGGGGACCCGGCCGACCCCCTCCTCGTGGACGCGGGCGCCCACCTGGGCCTGCGTGCACCCACCTTCGGCACGGCGGGGCCCGGGCAGGAGGCACAGCGCCGCATCGACCTGTTCCTGCTGTCCCCCTCCCTCGTCCCCGGCCTGCTCGCCTACGGCGCGCCCGACCCGTGGCCCGACCGGCGCGCCGGCCGCCCGCCCGCCTCCGACCACCGGCCCGTCACGATCCGGCTGCGCCGCCGGTGACCCCGCCCTCCCCGAAAGGCAGTGGATTTGCCGTGCGACCCACCGGACCGGCCGGAGACGGCCCCGACCCCACCGCGAGACGGCCGGGCGGCGGCTCGCCCCCCGGCCATCCCGCCGCCCCCGGCGCCGGCCCCGCCCCCGCTCGCGGCGCCGCCCCGGGCCCGACCCCCCACGACGCCGTGATCTTCGACCTCGACGGCACCCTGGTGGACTCCGTCCGCCCCGACTTCCTCGCCTGCGGCGCCCTGTTCGCCGAGTACGGGCAGCGGCTGCCCCGGGAGTTCTGGGCCCGTGAGGTCTGCGGCCGCCCCGAGGGCTATCCGGCCCTGTTCGCGCTGCTGCGCGGCCCGTGCGGGGCGGCGGCGCCGGACGACGCCGCGCTGCGGCGGCGGCTCGGGCAGCTGTGGGAGGTCCACATGACGCCCGACCTGGTCCGTCTGCTCCCCGGCGTGCCGGGGGCACTGGAACGGGCCCGCGCCGCCGGGCTGCGCCTGGCCGTCGCCTCCTCCTCCGACGGCGACTGGGTGCGCCGGTGGCTGCGCCACTACGGCCTCGGCCGCCACTTCGACGCCGTCGTCACCGGAGACGACGTCACCCGGCGCAAACCGGATCCCGAGGCGTACCTGACGGCCGCGGCGGCCCTCGGGGCCGACCCCGGCCGCTGCCTGGCCGTGGAGGACTCCCTCACCGGCGTCGCGGCAGCACGGGCGGCCGGCATGACGGTCGTGGCGGTGCCCACCGCCCTGACCCGCGGCCTGGACCACGGGGCGGCCGACCGGATCCTGCCCGACCTGTCGGCCCTGCACTTCACCGGGCCGGCCACCTTTCCGCGCGACAAGACTTTCTGAGGTGCCGTGATGATCGAGAACATTCAGGAAACCGTTTCCCTCCTGTCCCGGCGCGAGCGCGAGGTCCTCGTGCACCTGGCCGAAGGCGACACCTATTGCAAAATAGCCCGCCGCATGGGACTCAGCGTCCATACCGTCGACACCTACCTGCGCCGCATCCGTGGAAAGACGGGCGCCACCACGCGCGTTCAGATGGCATTCCTCGCGATGTGCGCGGCGCAGACGACGGCGCCGGTCTCCTCGACGGTCCCGGAATCCCGTGACTTGGCCGCGTGAAGCGACCCCGGCAAAGTAATACCTGTCAGCGGCGAACGGAACAGGAAACACCGGAAACCGCACGACAGATGAACGACCCTCATCCCCATGGAAAAAGGAGCACACCATGAAGAAGATCGAGCTCGCCGCCAAGGCCGTCCAGACCCGCACCATCAAGATCCACCGCCAGGGCTGATCCACCTCACGAAAACACCGATCGGGGGCCGGCGGCACACCACCGGCCCCCGACGGTCCGTACCGAGTCACGAGCGAGGGAGGTGCCGTTCATGACGTCCGCACAACCGGTGGTCGACCTCATGTGGGCGCACTGGAAGACGAAGACCCTGCTGAGCGCCCTCGAAACGGGCGTGTTCGGCGAACTCGCCGCCGGCCCCCTCGAAACCGGTGAACTGGCGGCACGCACCGGGGTCCACGAACGCGTCGCCCCCGACTTCTTCGACGCGCTCGTGGCCCTCGGACTCCTGGAGCGCCACGGCGCGCACTACTCCAACTCCCCGGCGGCCGGCACCTACCTGGACCCCGCCAGGAGCGAGGCCTACCTCGGCGGGGGCTTCGTCGACCGGAGCACCGGCCTGGCCGACGACCTCACCCGGGTCCTGCGCTCGGGCGAGGCCCTGAACGGCGCCCACACCGGCCGGGACTACTACGAGGCGGTCTACCGGACCACCGGCTCCGTCCGCTCCTTCCAGCGCGACATGACGGCACTGAGCATCGACTCGGCGCAGGCGATCGCCGAGGAGTTCCCCTGGCACGACTACCGCTCGCTCGCCGACATCGGCTGCGCCGAAGGGGCCCTGTCCACCCGCGTCCTGCTCCGCCACCCCCACCTCACCGCCACCGGGTTCGACCTGCCGCCCACCCGGGACGGCTTCCTCGCCTACACCGGGGCGCACGGACTGACGGATCGCCAGGTCTTCGCGGAGGGGGACTTCTTCCAGGACGACCTGCCCCGGGCCGACGTGATCGTGTTCGGCCACGTCCTGCACAACTGGGACCTGGAGACCAAGAAACTCCTGCTGCGCAAGGCGTACGAGGCCCTGCCCCCCGGCGGCGCCGTCCTCGTCTACGAGACCCTGATCGACGACGAGCGGCGCGACAACGCCATCGGCCTGATCCTCAGCCTCATCATGCACATGGAAGTACCGGAAGGGTTCGACTACACCGGCGCCGACTGCACCGCCTGGATGCGGGAATGCGGATTCCGCGACACCCGGGTCCGCCACCTCGCCGGCCCCGAATCGATGGTGGTCGCCGTCAAGCCCGCACCGGGCGAGTGAGGGAGCGTACCGCCGGATCCGAGGGGGTTGCCGTGGAACTGGACGAGATCAAGGGCCGCCTGGCGGGGGGAGAGCCCTACCTGGCCAACGACCCCGCCCTGCGCCCCTACCGCAAACGCTGCGAGAACCTCCTGGACCGGTTCAACGCCACCGCGCTCGCGGACCAGGGCGAGCGCGACCGGATCCTCCGGGAGCTGTTCGGAGCCGTGGCACCCGGAGTGCGGGTGGTGCCCCGGCTCCTGTGCGAATTCGGGTTCTTCATCGAGATCGGGGAACGCTCCCGGATCAACTTCGACGCGGTCCTCCTCGACTGCGCGCCGATCACCATCGGCGCCGACGTCCGCATGGGACCGCGCTGCCAGCTGTACACCGCCAACCATCCGCACTCCGCCGAGCTGCGCCACGGCATGTGGGAAACCGCGAAACCGATCGTCATCGGCGACGGCGCCTGGCTCGGCGGGGGCGTCATCGTGCTGCCCGGCGTCACCATCGGCGCCAACACGGTCGTGGGCGCCGGCAGCGTCGTCGCCAAGGACCTGCCGGCCGGCGTCGTCGCCGTGGGGAACCCCGCGCGCGTCGTCCGGGAGGCGCTCTGAGGCACCGGGCGGGCCGCCCGGCGGGCGGCGGCCCCGGTGCGGGAAGGAGATGGGCCGTGCCCACACCAGGACGGACGCCGCCGCGGGACTGGTGGCGCGACGCCGTCGTCTACCAGGTCTACCCGCGCAGTTTCGCCGACGGGAACGCCGACGGGACCGGAGACCTCGCGGGGCTGCGCGCCCGCCTGCCCCATCTGGCGGGGCTGGGCGTCGACGCCCTGTGGATCACCCCCTGGTACCGCTCGCCCCTCGCCGACGGCGGATACGACGTCGCCGACCACCGTGACATCGACCCCGCCTTCGGGACCCTGGCCGAGGCGGAGCTGCTCATCGCCGAGGCCCGCGCCCTGGACGTCCGCATCGTCGTCGACCTCGTCCCCAACCACGTCTCCTGCGCACACCCGTGGTTCCGGTCCGCCCTCGCCGCCCCCGCGGGCGCCCCCGAGCGCGAACCGTTCCACTTCCGGCCCGGACGCGGGGAGCACGGCGAGCTGCCCCCCAACAACTGGCTCTCCGAGTTCGGGGGACCGGCCTGGACCAGGACCACCGACGCGGCGGGGCGACCGGGAGAGTGGTACCTCCACCTGTTCACCCCGCAGCAGCCGGACCTCAACTGGAACCATCCCGCCGTCCGCGCCGAGTTCGAGTCGATCCTGCGGTTCTGGTTCGACCGCGGGGTGGCCGGCATCCGGGTGGACTCCGCGAACCTGCTGGCCAAGGACCCGGAACTGCCCGACCTGGTCCGCCCCCCGGGCGAGCGGCCGCACCCGTACGTCGACCGGGAGGAACTGCACGGCGTCTACCGGTCGTGGCGCCGCATCGCCCGCTCCTATCCGGACGAGCGCGTCCTCATCGGCGAGATCTGGACCGGGGAGGGCGAGCGCCTGGCCCGCTACCTGCGCGGCGACGGACTCCACTCGGCCTTCAACTTCGCCTTCCTCACGTGTGCCTGGGAAGCCGCCGCGCTGCGGAAGACCGTCGACGCCTCGCTGGCCACGAGCGCACGCGCCGGGTCCCCGGCGAACTGGGTGCTGTGCAACCACGACGTCACCCGTACGGTCACCCGGTACGGCCGGGCCGACACCTCCTTCGACTTCGGGAAGGTCACCGCCGGCGTCCCCACGGACCTCGCCCTCGGCACCCGGCGCGCCCGCGCCGCGGCGCTCCTGACCCTGGCCCTCCCGGGCTCCGTCTACCTCTACCAGGGCGAGGAACTCGGGCTGCCGGAGGTGGAGGACCTGCCCCCGGAGGCCCGCCGCGATCCGGTCCACTTCCGCTCCGGCGGCGTCAACCCGGGCCGGGACGGCTGCCGCGTGCCCCTGCCGTGGTCCGGCCGGGAGCGGCCGTACGGATTCGGCGGCGGCGCCGGCGCGGACACCTGGCTCCCGCAGCCGGACCACTGGGCCGCCCTCACCGTGGCGGCCCAGGACGCGGACCCCGCCTCCCTGCTCAGCCTGTACCGCCGGGCCCTGCGCCTGCGCCGCTCCCTGGACGCCTTCCGGGGCGAGGACTTCGCCTGGGTGCCGGCCGGGGAGGACGTGCTGGCCTTCCGCCGGGACGACGTCCTGTGCCTCGTGAACTTCTCCGACCGCCCGGTGGCCCTGCCGCGGGCGCACACCGTACTGCTGGCCAGTGATCCGGCGTCCGGGCACGAGCTCGCGCCGCACGCGGCCGCCTGGCTCGGCCGGCCCCCGGCCGGCGCCCCCGACTCATGAACGACAAGCAAAGGTGGGAATCTGGTGGTAAAAGGCTACGTCGCGCTCGTGGACGCGAGTCCCGCCTGCCGCTCGGGCGGCTTGGTCGCCGCGTTCAAGGAACGCGGATACGACGCCGTCCACGTGCAGAGCGTCCCGGTACGCCCGAAGTTCTACGCGTCGGTGGTGCCCACCGGCTTCGCGGCCGAAGTGGTGCACCACGGAGACCTCGACGCGACCCTCGCGGAACTCGCCCGCTACCGGCCGGTCGCGGTCATCCCCGACAGCGAGTTCGGCGTCGGCTTCGCCGACCTGCTCAGCGAACGGCTGGGCCTGGCGACCAACGGGACGGCGGGCAGCCACGCCCGGCGCGACAAGTACGCGATGGTCGAGAAGATCAAGGCGGCCGGCCTGCGCGGCGCCCGCCAGCTGCTGGTCACGAACGCCGCCGAACTGGAGGCGTGGCACCGGGAACTGGGCGGCCGGGTCGTGGTGAAACCGCTCAGCAGCGCGGGCAGCGACGGCATCAACTACTGCGACACCCCCGAACAGGCGGTGCGCGCGTACGCGGGGCTCGTCGGCACGGACGACATCTTCTCGCTGCCCAACGACACGGTGGTCGCGCAGGAGTACCTCGCCGGGCCCGAGTAYGCCCTGAACACGGTCAGCCGGGACGGCGAGCACCACGTCTGCGACATCTGGACCTCGACGCACATCACCGCGAACGGGGTCCTCGACCTCTGCGACGGGATGGTGCTGCTGCCGTACGAGGGCGAACGGCTCGACGAGATCGTCCGCTACGCCGAACGGGTCCTGGACGCCCTGGACATCCGCCACGGACCCGCCCACGTCCAGCTCAAGATGACACCGTCCGGCCCGTGCGTGATCGAGGTCGCGGCACGCATGGGCGGCGGCAGCACGGCGCACTACGCCCGGATCGCGACAGGCGAGTCCCAGCTGAACTGGACGGCGGACGCCTACGTCCGCCCGGAGCGCTTCCACGAGCGCCGCCGCGAGCGGTACCGGGTGAAGCAGTTCGTCGCCGGCGCGCCCATGATCTCTCCGGTGGAGGGAACCCTGCGGGGATACACGGGCCTCGACGAGCTGAAGAAGCTGGAAAGCTTCGTGGGCGTCAGGGAATTCGTCCACCCCGGGGAACACATCGTCCCGACCGTCAACGACCTCACGTACCCGCTGCTCGTCGAACTGCGCCACGAGGTACTGGAAAGCGTGCTGCGCGACCTCGCCACCGTCCGCTATCTCGACGGCCGGGATTTCTACGACGTCGACTGACGAAATCCGCGGCGTACCGGCCGACAGGTCCCGGAATCCCGTGACTTGGCCGCCCCTGCGCACACCGGCAGAATTGATTTCATCAAGGGCGAAGGGAAAAGGATCCCGGAGCCGGAACAAGCAGAAGGAGAATCCCATGAAGAAGGTCGAACTCGCCGCCAAGCCCGTCCAGGCCCGCTCCATCAAGATCCACTACCAGCGCTGACCCGCCGATGATCTCGGGCGGGGGCCGGAGCGACCAGCCCCCGCCCGGGTCACCAAGGAGACCCCATGCTTCTGCGCCGCGCGCACAACCTCGTCTGCTACTGGCGTGACGGGGCGTTCGTCATCCAGAACTACCTCGGCGGATCCGAGGTCTCGCTCGCGCCGGTGGCCGCCGACCTCCTCGCCGCGTTCACCGACTGGACCACCGTCGACGAGGCCGTGACGATGTTCCCGGACCACGATCCCGACTCCTGCCGCGCGGCCCTCGCCGAACTGCACGCCTACGGCTTCCTCGTCTCCGAGGACGAGCGCGAACGCGACGACCGGCTCGCCGAGCACTGGGACACCTGGTCGCCGGAGGCCGGCGCGCTGCACTTCTCCAGCAAGGACGCCCCCTACACCGATTCTCCCGAGGTCAACGAGGACTTCCGGGCCGGGAAGCGTCCCGCGCTGTTCAAGAACTACCCCGCCGCGGACCGGATCCTGCTGCCCCGCGCCCCCCTCGACGTCGACGCCGGTTTCGTCCGCACCCTCTACGGCCGGCGCACCCACCGGTCCTTCCGGCAGGCGGACCTGCCGCTGCCGGTGCTCTCCGGACTCCTCGCGATGGTGTTCGGCCCCAGCGAGTTCCTCGACGGCCAGGACTTCGGCGCCCTCATGAAGCGCACCAGCGCCGCAGGCGGCTCACGGCACGAACTGGAGGCGTACGTCGGCGTCTTCGCGGTCGAGGGCGTCACGCCCGGGCTCTACCACTACAACGTCCTGGAGCACTCGCTGGAGCTCCTGGACCCCGCCTTCACCCGCGAGCGGGCCGCCCACCTGAGCTTCGACCAGGAGGCCGTCGGGGAAGCCGCGGTCACGGTGTTCGTGACGGCGGTCGTCGAACGCATGAGCAGCAAGTACCGGGCGCCCCGCGCCTACCGGGTGATGCTGATGAACGCCGGCCACCTCGGCCAGACCTTCGCCCTCACCGCCACCGCGCTGGGCCTCGGCCCCTTCCAGACCGCGGCCTTCCGCGACAGCGAACTGGAAGACGCCCTCGGCGTGGACGGCATCGCCGAAACGGCCCTGTACGTCCTGGCCGCCGGGATCCCCGCGGGGGTCCGGCAGGACGCCGAGCCCACCGCCGGTCTCGACGCCTTCCGGCGCGCGGCGCTGTACCCGGGGGACGACCCCGCCTGAGGCCGCGGGGCGCACTGCGCTCCTAACCGTTCTGGCACGCCTTCTGGAAGGCGCGGTTGGCGGCCTGGGTCCAGCTGTTCCAGTAGGTGTCGCTGTGCTGCTGGCCGCTCTTGTCCGCCACGGGCGGGGTGGCGCAGCTCTTGGCGGCCGCTGCGATCCCCGCCTCGGCGCCGGCCGCGGTGCCCGCGGCCCGGTCACGCCGGGAGCCGGGCTGGGTCGGGCTCGTGGCCTGCGGTGAGGTGGCCGCGGGGACGCGCTTGCAGTTCACGAAGACGAAGGGCTGGTTCTCGTTGACGGCGAGGACCGTGTAGTCGACGTTCTTCTGGAAGCGCTTCAGGAGGAAGTGCCCGGTCGCGTCCACGTTCAGGTCTTCGGTGCTCTCGCCGTCGTTGAGCTTGCGCGGTGGCGTGAACCCCTCGCCGGAGATGACGACGGCGGTCCCGTCCGCGTTGGGCGTGACCGTGCAGCTGGCGGCCGGCACCGCCGCGCCGGAGGCCGGCGCGAGGACGACGGCACTGCCGCACACGACCGAGGAGACGAGCAGGGAGGTGATCACGGCGCGTCGGGTGCGTCGGTACATGAGGGTGCTCCCATCGGGCATCGGATCTTCGGGCCCCGGAGGACGGCGCGGGAGTCGAGGGGGAGCGGGTGCGGCCGCGTGCGAACGGGCAGGCGGCAGCCCCGGGGACGGCGGTGCGCCTTCTCCGTGCCTCGGGCTTCCCTCCGACCGCCGCGCCCGGTGCGCGGCAACCGGGCGTATCCGGACGTGCCCGTCCCCTCCATGCTGCCCCGATCACCCCGGGGTGTCGACCGGAAGCCGACGCGGCCTACCGCCCGGCCGCCGAACCCGGCGGCAGCATCGCCCGGAACCGGGCCGACGGCTCCACCCCCAGCTCCGCCCGGACCAGCCGCCGGAACGCCCCGTACTGGCGGACCGCCTCCACCGCGTTGTGTTCGGCCAGGTGCACCGCCACCACCGTCCGGTGCGCGCTCTCGCGCAACGGCTCGATGCCCACGCAGGTGAGGGCCGCGTCCAGGGCGAGGGCGTGCCGGCCGGAGCGGATCAGCCGGGCGCTGAGCGCCTCCGGCGCGTGCAGCCGCAGCTGCCTCAGCCGCTCCCGTTCGAGGAGGGCCCATTCCTCGTCCCAGCCCGGCAGCAGGTCCCCCGCGAACAGCAGACCCAGCCCCGGGTCCTCTCCCGGATCCCCGTCGGCGTCCACGACGCGCAGCGCCGTCCGACGGAAGGCGTGCACGTCGACGGTGACCTCCTCGTGGAGCGAGAGCATCTCGCC
This sequence comes from Streptomyces sp. M-16, assembly GCF_052114405.1. NCBI lineage: Bacteria > Bacillati > Actinomycetota > Actinomycetes > Kitasatosporales > Streptomycetaceae > Streptomyces > Streptomyces sp. M-16. Next base: position 230,655 of record NZ_JBFRER010000001.1, read on the forward strand.
CCGGACGTCGACCACGTGCCGGCCACCGCGGCGCAGCCGCCACAGCGTGGTCCGCAGACTGCCCTGCGCGTGTCCCTCGCCGGAGTCCGGCCACAGCGTCCCGGCGAGGACGCCCCGGCTGACGCTCCGGTGGAGCGCGAGGAAGGCCAACAGCCCTTGCCCCGGGGCCTCCACGGCGACCGCGCCGCCCGGGGCCTCGTAGCGGAAGGTGCCCAGCAGCCGCAGTACCGGCCCGGCGCCGGGAGCGACGTGTCGTACGGCATCGATCCCCTCTCCCCCTGTGCCCTGCTCCCTTCCCTCCGGTCGGTCCGCCGAACGCACTCGTGCGGGTGGTTTGCGCAGGTCTCAGCGCCGCGCACCGTGTCGAGGATCCACTGCTGGATCGTCGCCGTGAGTGCGGCGTCCCGGTTCCTCCAGCGCGCGATCTCGGCGGGGTCGGTGGAGTAGTTCGAGGCGTGCTCCCAGGCGGACCAACCACGCGCCCCCTTGGAGGAGTTCGCGGAGGCGTCCATGAGGACGAGGTTGTCCTTGCGGACCGCCAGCCGCTCGCGCTCCAGGGCCTTGAGCTTGGTGAACCCGTCCATCTGCGCCATGCGGTCCAGCGAGACGACGCGGTCCACGGCCAGTTTCCCCGACGGTGACCGCAGTGTCCCCACCCGGTCGGCCGTCCCCGACGCCGCGACCTCGGCCCGCTCGGGGGAGCCGTCGAAGACCGCTCGCATGCGCTTGACCGGGCTGACCCGTGCCTTCTCGGCGAGCGCCTCGGCCGCCAGTACGTCCTGCCGGGCCCGGGAGACGGCGCCCCGCTCCATCCACGTCCGGCCGCCGTGGCCGTGGCGGACGACGTCGTCGAGACCTTCGAGGTTCTCGCGCAGCTCCTCGATCCGCTCGCGGTCGGGCGCCCCGGAAGGAGTCTTCGGCCCAGCCCTCAGCTCGGCCAGCAGCTCCTCCCGGGTCTGCCGGAGCGAGCGGAGCTCTTCCCCGGCTTCGACCAGGGCCTTCTCCGCAGCGGCCTGCTCCTGCGTCGGCGGATGCCAGGCCCGCATGTCCGCGACGATCGACTCGAACTCGCTCGTACCGCCCGCCTTCCGCGCCGCGGCCGACCGGTCGACGAACTCCCAGCAGGGTGGCCTCGTCCATGCGGCGCGCCCTGCCGACCGCGACGATCTCATTCACCTCCGTGAAGTGAGGTTGTACAGGGTCCGGGGGGCGCCGGCCGGGGGCGTCTCGCTGGTGTCGTGGTCGACCCGCGTGTACAGGGAGTCCCCCCACAGGCCCTCGCCCCGCGCGACGAGCGTGACCGGGCGCGAACCCGCGAGGACGAGGGTGGAGGCCTTGGCGTTCTTCGTGTCCTCGCCGTCCCCGGTGTGGACCAGCCGGACGATCTCCGCCTCGCTCCCGCCGTTGGCGTAGTGCTGGTAGACGGCGTACCCGAGCGGACTGCGCGGGACGACCCCGCCGAACAGCCGCTGGTAGTCGGCGAAGCTCGTGATGTGCACCGGCCGGTCGGTCGGGCCGCGCACGGCCGCCCCGGCGAAGGCGGTCACGGACGTCGGCACCCCGGTGATGGTGTGCACGGCGCTCTTGACCTCGTTGATGTACACACCCGGGAAGGTGGGGCTGACGGGCACGGCCGCTCCCCTCTCGCTGTCGGCTGACCCGCAGTCTGCCGCCCGTGCGTGACCGGAGCATCACCGGGGCGTCACGATGCGTGAGATCGGTGCGGGTGGCCGCGGAGCGGGGGAACGCCGCGGTCCCGGACCTCCGTGGGCCCGGGACCGCGGCGGCCGCCGACGGCGCGCGCGTCAGCGCTTGAAGATGTCCTTCATCTTCTCCTTGGCCTGGCGGGCGTCGCCCTTCGCCTTCTCGGCGCGGCCCTCGGCCGTGAGGCGCTCGTTGCCCACCGCGCGGCCCGCCGTCTCCTCGACCTTGCCCTTGGCCTGCTCGGCCTTCGCGCGGCCCTTCTCCTGGTTCGACACAGCTGATCACTCCCTGGGGGACGGGAACACCGTACGTCCCGCGTTTGACCGCGATCGCGGCGCGCAAACGTCGGCCGGACCGGTCGTCAGGATGCCTTCGGGGACGGGCGGGCGGCGTGGGAGGGAGTGGGGGTGTCGGTCAGGGCGGCCGTGAGCGCGGCGTGGTCGGCGAGGGTCAGGTCCGCGTAGGCCAGCGCGAAGCGGGCGACGGCCCGGTCGAAGACGTCCCCGGAGCCCAGGTAGCCCGCGATCGCGATCCGGTCACCGGTCCGGGAGTGGGCGCGGGCCAGGGTCCGGCCGCACAGCGCCGCGTACTCCTGCAGCAGCACGGGGTCCATGGCGGCGACGTCGGCGGAACCCTTCATGTCGCGCAGCTGGCGCCAGTAGAAGTGCCGGCCCCCCGGACCGGTGGCCCAGCCGAGGAAGATGTCCGTCGCCCCCTGCATCAGCCGCTGCCCGGCCGCCACCCGGTGGCCCGCGTGCCGGTGCGCGGACGCCCCGGCGTGGGGCTCCAGGACGGACGGACCGGCCTCCTTGATCTGGAGGAACAGCGGGTCTGCGGCGTCCCGGCCGGTGAGCAGCACCACGAAGCAGCGGGTTCCGACGCTGCCGACGCCCACCACCTTCCGCGCCACGTCCACCACCGCGAACCGGTCCAGCAGCAGGCGCCGCTCCTCCGGCAGGGACTCCCGGTAGTCGCGGAACACGCTCCGCACGGTCGCGTCGTCCAGATCGTCCACCGGTTCCAGGAGCGGCGGTTCGTAGCGGATCCGGGGCCGCCCGTCCACGACGTCCGTCAGCTTGTCCAGGGCCTGCAGACTGGTGCGGCGGCGGGCGCGCTCCAGGCCGGCCGCGACCCTTTCGCGGTGCCGGCGCCGCACCAGGGGCAGCGCCTGCGCGGTGTCCACCCGCTCGTACCAGACGGCGAGTTCCCCGAGCCCGGCGAGGCGGCGCATGTTCCGCCGGTAGGCGGCGGCGGACGCCTCGGCGGCGGTCAGCGCGGCCGCGTCGTCGTGGCCGTTCGCGCGGGCGGCCACGGCCACGCTCGCCGCCAGCCGTTTGACGTCCCACCTCGAACGGTCCGGGTAGCGTCTCGTCGAAGTCGTTAAGATCGAAGAGCAGGGCGCGCTCGGGCGAGGCATACAACCCGAAGTTCAGCAGGTGGGCGTCCCCGCACAGCTGCACCCGCAGGCCGCTGTCCGCCGTCGTCGCCAGGTCGGCGGCCATCACGGCCGCCGCGCCGCGGAGGAACGCCAAGGGGTCCGCCGCCATCCGGGCGTACCGCAGGGGCAGCAGCTCCGGCAGCCGGCCGGTGCCCTGCGCCGCGAGCACGGCGACCGGGTCCGGCCGCTCGTCGGCCGTCGGGACCCGCTCGTGCGCCGAGCGCGGCAGCCGCTTGCGCTGCGCGCGGCCGTGCCGGGTCCGGTCGTCGGGGGAAGCGGACAGCGCCATCCCCCACTCATACCACCGGGTCCGGCCCTGCGCCGATCGGGCGACCGTGCGGTGCGCCGTACGGACGTACGGGGCCCAACGGCGCAGGGTCGAGGTCGGTGCCGCGCTCGGTGCGCGGCGCGTCGGCCGTGGAGACGGGGAGGCGCAGATGCGCATGTTCAGGAGGATCGCGTGGGCGGGGCCGGCGGCGGCCGCCGCCGTCACCCTCTTCGCCGGGAACGCGCTGGCGACGTCGTCGCCGGCCGAGGGGCTGGTGGTCAGCACGTCCGGGCTCAAGGTCAGGGCCCACGCGAGCACGCACTCCCGCGTCGTCGGCGTGCTCGACCCCTGGCAGAAGGTCCGGCTCTCCTGCCAGGCCGAGGGTGCGTGGGTGGAGGGCAACGACATCTGGTATCGGCTGCACGGCAGGCCGGGTTGGGTCTCGGCCGGCTACGTGCACAACTACACCCGCGTCCCCTGGTGTTGAGCCCGGCCCGCCCCTGAATCCGCCGGGGCGGTCGTGGGGCCGGGCCGGGCGGCGGTGACCGGCGGGTTCCGGCCAGGGCGGTGGCGGGTGGGGCGGGCGGGGCTGGTGCGGGGGGTCCCCTCGGCCGATACTGCGCCGGGCAGGGTGCCCGATCACGGAGGGGGACCGACGATGCCGATCCGCACGTTCCGTACCGGCCCGCGAAAGCCGCGCCGCGGGGGCCGCGTGGCCATGACGGCGGCCGTACTGGCCGCGCTGGCGGCCGCCCTCGCGCCCGCCCCCGCCCAGGCGGCGCCGGCCTGCGGAGCCGCGCCGGCCCCGCCGCCCGTCGAGGTGGCCCGGATACCCGACTGGGTCGAGTCGATCGCCGTGGACGGACACGGGCGGATGTTCGCCACGGCGTACTACACCGGCCGGGTCTACCGCATCGACGCCCCCGGCAGCACCCCCGTCGCGCTGACCGGCGACATCGGAGCCAACGGCGGGATCGTGGTCCGGGGCGACGGCCGGCTGCTCGTCGGGACGGGCAACGACCTCGCGCACTCCCTCACCGGCGGCCTCCTGCCGGTCTCGAAGCTGCTGCTGGTGGATCCGGATTCCGGCGGGGTGAGCACGTACGCCTCGGGTCTGGGCGGGATCGACGGCGTCGCCCTCGCGCCCGACGGCACCGTGTACACCACCACCCTGGGCGCCCGGACCATCGGCCGCGTCACCCCGGACGGGCGCGTCGACCCCGCCTGGGCCCGGGTGGGCCAGCCCAACGGGATCGCCGTGTCCCCGGACGGCTCCGAGGTCTACGTGGTCCAGACGACGGTCGCTCCCGGCCTGTACCGGATCCCCGTGGGCGACCCGGCGCAGCCGCGGCGGTGGCTCTCCACCGAGCCCTGGGACGCCCTGGCCCTGCCCGACGGGCTCACCCTCGACGGCCGCGGGCGCCCGCTGATCGCCACCCACGTGTCGGGACAGATCTGGCGGGCCGAGGGCGGGTCCCTGTGCGCCGTGGAGTCGGGCCTGCACCTGTCCACCCAGATCACCTACGGGCACGGCGACCGGGGCTTCTCGGCGGGCAGGCTCTACCGGGCGGGTGTGGACGGCCGGATCGACGAGGTGCCCGCGGGCGCCGACCCGTCCGGCCGCTAGGCCTAGGTCCTGTCGTCAACGCGGCGAGGTGCGGTGCCGGGCGTCGCGGGCCGGGTACCACCTTGACGACAGGGCCCGGCCGGGCCGGTGGTGTGCCGGGCGCGCGCCGGTGCCGTCACGAGGCGCGGCCGTAGCGGACGTTCCTGCTCCAGATCCGTTCGAGCCGTACGCGGGTCCCCGGTCTGGGGGCGTGCCAGATCTTGTCGTCGCCGGCGTAGATGCCGACGTGGCCCATGGTGGATCCGTCGGGGAAGAACACCAGGTCCCCCGRCACCCGTTGGTCCCGGCTGATGTGATCGGTGTGTTCGTACTGCTGCTCCGCGGTGCGGGGCAGCGCCCGGCCCGCCTGCCGGAAGGAATAGAGGGTCAGGCCGGAGCAGTCGAAGCGCGCGGGCCCGGCCGCGCCGTGCGCGTACGGGGCGCCCTCCTTGGAGGCGGCCACGACCACGGCCTTGGCGCCGTAGGAGGGAGCGGCGCCGGCGGGCGAGGCGGGGCCGGCGACGCCGGAGGCGGTCAGGAGCAAGACCAGCGCGAGGGCGCGGGGGAGGCGGGATCCTGGAATGCGGCGAACGGGCCGGTGCGGCTTTCGGCAACTACGCGAGACGGTCCTGGATACGGACATCGGGATACCTCCGCGTTCGGATGCGGGCATCGGTCGGTCGGATAACTGCGACGGTCCTGCTTTCGGTGACATGGGTCCCTGGGGTCTGATGGCCGCCCAGTTTTCTCCGATGGCACACGCGTTTCACTTCCCGGGCACACTCCGGGTTGTATCGGTTCTGCAAAATATCCGCGAAGCAATGGAAAAATTCTCGCGCATTGGCGTGTTGCCGGTTTCGCCGCGCACGCGCGGGCGCACGGGCGCGGCCGTTCGTGATAACGGGAGACTCGACGAGGGCACGAGGACGGCTGGTCCGTTCCGGCCTGGCGCGGACGACATGCACAAACTCCCGTGTCTCGTAGTGGTGTTCGATCGAGGCGCCTGCCGGATCGACGGTTTCGCACGGGCTGGCGGTGGCCGAGGAGTTCCTCGCCGACGGCGTGTCGGAGCCGCCGGCGGCGCGGGTGCTCGAACTGGCCGGCGCCGCCCTGCGGGCCCTCGGCATCACCGACGGCGTGACGCACGTGGAAATCGAGCTGACTTCGGACGGTCCCCGTCTGATCGAGGTCAACGGCCGGATGGGCGGCTACGTACACGCCCTGCTGCGCGCCGCGCTGCGGACGGCCCTGTCCCCTGCTCGACGTTCCCGAAATCGCCTTTCCCGCCATGGAGTTCGTCCACTTCGTAACACCCCCGCCGAGGCGGACGCGACCTCGGCCGGGGTCCGGGGACTGGAGGAGGTCGCTGCCCTGGAGGAGGTGTGGCAGGTCTCGGTGGACGCCCCGGCGGGCTGCTCTCTGCACGGGCGCACCGGCACGGAGGCCCACCTCGGGACCGTCCACGGCCCCGCCGCCCCGGGAACGTCGGCGGGAACGGGCGGAGGTCGCGCAGTGCCACGGCCGTGGGCCGCAGCGGTACGCAGGACACCACAGGGCCGTGCGCAGGGCGCGCAGCTGCGCGGCCCGCCGCCGAGGCCGYCGATCCGGACGCGCCCGCCCGGTGACTGTGGCTGACCACCGAGGGGGTCACCCGCTTCGCCCTCGACGGCATGCGGGGCGGCGGGGGACGGACTCACCCCGGGGTGCGACTCCCCGGGGCGGATCCAGATCGTGCTCGCGGTGGAGGCGGAGTCCGGCGTACGGCTGCCCTCCACGAGCCTGACCGCGACCGGCCGCTTCGAGCAGCTGTGCCGCGTGGTCGCCGAACGGCGGGGGAGTGAGCGGTCAGCTCCAGCAGGGGCAGGACGCCGGCCGGGGGGTGAACGCCCGGTCCGCGTCCGGCTCCCCGGCCACCCGGCCGGCGGGCGGGAGCAGGGTGAAGTCCGCCGCCGGGTCGACCTCGTCGAAGGAGGCGAACAGGTGCGTGCGCGGGAACCAGTCGCCGAACGGCTCCGGCGAGGCGCCTATGCCGATGAACTGGCTGCCGGTCGCCACCGCCGCCCGCACGTCCCACGGCCCGTCACCCACGCAGACCACCCGGTCGAAGGCACCGCCGGCCCGCTCGACGCACTGGTGGACGGCCTCGCGCACCAGGTGCTCCCGGAAGGCGTGCTCACTCGCGGTCACCACCGGCCCGGTCACCTCCAGGGGAGCCAGCTTGGCCTCGGTGACCTCCCGCATCGCGCCGGTCGCGAAGGCCACCGCGTACCCGGGGTCCGCGTCCAGCGCCCGCAGGAACGCGGCGGCCCCGGGGATCTGCTCGACGCCCTCCCGGGCCGTCGCGGCCGTGAAGTGCTCGTGGAGCAGGCCGGAGAACCGCTTGGTCTCCGCCTCGCCGGGAAGCCGGCCCGTGTTCTGGCGGAACACTTCGCGAAAGATCCACGAGTCCGTGTGGTGGGTGTAACCGCCCCAGTCCGAGTCGATCTCCGTGAGCCCGCTCTCACGGAGCGCCGCGACGAACGCGGCCACGTGGGCCGGCACGCTGCGCAGCAGCGTGCCGTCGATGTCGAAGACGATCAGGGTGGTCATGGCCTGCTCCCTCGGTCGAACGTAGTGAAGATCCGAAAGAGTAGGGGAAGGGGCTGGACATGCCGTCGAGAGGGACTGGGCACACCGCCCGTACGCGAGCCCGGTGGGCCCGTTGAGACCGGGGAGGTCGGAAGGGTCCGGGAGTCCAGCGGTGCGTATGGCCTGAAATACACTGTTCCGGTGACCGACACCCCCATGCCCCCCTGCCCCGAGTGCTCCGGCACCTACGCCTACGAGATGGGCGTGCTCCTCGTCTGCCCCGAATGCGGTCACGAGTGGCCGGCCGCCTCCGACGACGGCGCCGCGGCCCCCGCCGAGCGGGTGATCAAGGACGCGGTCGGCAACGTACTGGCCGACGGCGACACCGTGACGGTCGTCAAGGGACTCAAGGTCAAGGGCAGCCCGAGCGGGATCAAGGCGGGTACCAAGGTGCGCAACATCCGCCTCGTCGACGGCGTCGACGGCCACGACATCGACTGCAAGGTCGACGGGTTCGGCGCGATGCAGCTCAAGTCCAGCGTGGTCCGCAAGGTCTGACCGCCGCCCCGGCCCCGCCCCGCCCGGCCTGCCCCGCCCGGCCCGTCCGGCCCCGGCCGTCCGGCACGTGTGAAGGCCCCTCCACCGGGAACACGAGGGCCGAGACGGGCGAACGGCGGCGGCTCGTGCCGCCGTTCGCCGCCGACCGGAGGAGCGGGGTTCACGTGACCGAACATGTGTGGAGCTACAAGTCGACCGCGGGGCGCCCGGCGGGCGCCGACCTGATCGGCTACCGGGTGGAGGCGACCGACGGAAGCGTGGGCAAGGTCGCCAAGCACTCCGACGAGGCCGGTGACGCCTACCTGGTCGTGGACACCGGGACGTGGATCTTCGGGAAGGAGGTCCTGCTGCCGGCGAGCACCGTCGTGAGCGTCGACACCGCCGAGCGCAAGGTCTTCGTCGACCGGACCCGGGGCCAGATCAAGGACGCCCCCACCTTCCACCGCGACACCCACCTCGCCGACCCCGCCTACCGCGAACGGCTCGGCACCTACTACGGCAACGGCGTCCACGGCACCGGCGGCCCCTTCGGCGGCCGCGTGCTCTGACCCCCGGGCACCCGCCCGCGTACGGCCCGGCCGCAGGTCAGTCGAGCGCCGGATGGACCTCCGGGTGGGCGTCCCACCAGACCTGGTGGAAGGCGTTGTTGCCGACGTCGGCCACGTAGGAGCGGGCCGCCGAGCGGTAGAGGAGTTCCGCCTGCCGGGCCGACAGCGCGGCCCGGTTCCAGGCGAGGCGGATCCGGCCGGTGACGGGGTCCCCGGCGAGCGGGCGCATCACCGTCCCGTCGGCCGCCGGAGCCGTCGGCTGGCTCAGTGACACGGGCCGGCCCGCGGCGATCAGATCGTAGTGCATCTTCCGGTCGGTGATCCGGTAGCGCAGCAGCGGGCTGAACCCGGCTTTGGCGCAGGCGGCCACCAGGGCCTCCGGGCCCCCGTCGTCGTCCTCCACCAGCGTCATCCACGGCTCGTCGGCCAGGTCCGTCAGGTCGATGTGGTCCAGGGCCGCCAGCGGGTGCTGCGCCGAGAGCCGGATGCAGAACGGCTCCTTCGCGATCAGGGTCCGGGCCAGGACCCCCTCGGGAAGAGGCACCTCGTGCTCGTTGACCTCCCCGTACACGATCGCGTCGTAGCGCCCGGCGCCCAGCATCCGGGCCAGGGCCGTCACCGAGTCCTCCAGGTCCACGGTGATCTCCCGCCCGGCCATGGCCAGGTCGGTCTGGGCGAGGAGCCCGTCGAGCAGGACCAGCAGGATGCAGCCGAGCCGCAGCGGCGCGCCGGGGGCCAGCGCGCGCGCCTCCGCGCCGAGCGCGTCCATCTCGCTGAGCACCCGGCGCGCCTTGGTCAGCACGAACTGGCCGAGGGCGGTGGGCTCCACGCCGTTCCTGCCGCGTACGAACAGCTCCCCGCCGGTGACCGCCTCGATGCGGCGCAGCTGCGCCGAGAGCGCGGGCTGGGACACCCCGAGCCGCCGCGCCGCGGCGCCCAGGCTGCCCGCCTCCGCGATCCTGCAGACGGCCTGCAGATGTCTCAACTCCAGCTGCATCCCGGCAGGTTACGCAGCGGCCCGCCACCGCACCATAACCGGACCTTATGCCGTCCGGGATGTCTCAATCTCGTCATGTCCACATCCATACTCGGCGGCGAACGAGCACTCACCCCCACGAACGGAGTGGACGTTGCACCCCACCAGATGGACGGCGAGCGTGGCGGCGATGGCGCTGACCGCGAGCCTCGCCGGAGCCCTCAGCGGAACGGCCTCGGCCGCCCAGCGGGACCGGACCGGACCGGCCGACCGGGAGACCCCCGCCGCGCGCGCGGTCGCCGCCGCCGACCGGGCCGTCGCCAGTGGCCTGGACGCCCTGGTCAACTCCGCCCAGGAACGGTACGAACGGCGCCTGGTCACGCCCTGGCTGAAGGACCTCTACTCGGTCGCCTACGAGCGCAGCTACCGCGGACTGCCGGTCGTCGGCGGCGACGCCGTCGTCCTCGCCGACGGCGCGGGCAAGGTCCGCGCCCTGCAGTCCGCCTCCTCCGTCCGCATCGACGTCGCGACCGGCCCCACGGTCACGGCGAAGGACGCCGAGTCCACGGCCCGCGGCAGGCTCGTCACGGTCGACAGGACCGAGGACAGCCGCCTCGTGGTCCGCCTCAAGGACGACAAGCCGGTCGTGGCCTGGGAGACCGTCCTGACCGGCCGCACCCGGACCGCGCCCAGCCGGCTCCACGCATTCGTGGACGCCCGCACCGGATCCGTCGTCGACACCTACGACGACGTGGTCGCCGGCACCGGCAACAGCAAGTGGAACGGCCCCGGCCCCGTCACCATCGACACCACCGGCTCCGGCGGCACGTACAGCCTGCGCGACCCGAACCGCCCCGGGCTCAGCTGCGCGGACTACAGCTCCGGCAGCGTCTTCTCGAAGTCCTCCGACGCCTGGGGCACCGGCAACCCCACGGCCAAGGAAACCGGCTGCGTGGACCTGATGTTCGCCGCGCAGAAGCAGTGGGACATGCTGGGCCAGTGGCTGGGCCGCAACGGCGTCAGCGGCAACGGCCGCAGCTTCCCCGGCAAGGTCGGCCTCGGCGACCTCAACGCCTACTGGGACGGCAGCTCGGTCACCATCGGCCACAACAGCGCCAACGAGTGGATCGCCGGCGTGGACGTCGTCGCCCACGAGTACGGGCACGCCATCGACAGCAACACCCCCGGTGGCACCAGCGGTCAGGAAGCCGGACTCGGAGAGGGCACCGGCGACATCTTCGGCGCGCTGACCGAGGCGTACGTCAACGAGCCGTCCCCGTACGACACCCCCGACTACACCGTCGGCGAGGTCATCAACCTCCAGGGCCGGGGACCGATCCGCAACATGTACGACCCGCCGGCCGTCAACAACGACCCGGCCTGCTACAGCTCCGCGATACCGGGCACCGAGGTGCACGCGGCCGCCGGCCCGCTCAACCACTGGTTCTACCTGCTGGCCGAGGGCACCAACCCCGGCGGCGGCAAGCCCGCCAGCAGCACCTGCAACCAGAGCACCCTCACCGGCGTCGGCATCCAGAACGCCGGCAAGATCTTCTACGGCGGCATGCTGCTCAAGACCAGCAGCATGTCGTACAAGAAGTACCGTACGGCCACGCTCGGTTCGGCGAAGTCCCTCGACGCCACCTGCGACCTGTTCACCAGGACCAAGGCCGCCTGGGACGCCATCAGCGTCCCCGCCCAGGCCGGTGACCCCACCTGCACCCCGAGCGGCCAGAACGGCGACTTCACCCTGACCCTGGACCCGTCCTCGGGCACCGTCCGGCAGGGCGCCTCCGTCACCACCCGCGTGAACACCGTCACCTCCACCGGCAACGCCCAGTCGGTCACCCTCGGCGCCACGGGCCTCCCCGCCGGGGTGAGCGCCTCTTTCAACCCGGCGACCGTGCAGTCGGGCCAGTCCTCCGTGCTCACCCTGACCGCCACCGCCAACGCCGCGCCCGGCGCCTCCACCGTCGTCGTCAAGGGCCAGGGCACCGGCACCTCCCACACCGTCGACTACGTACTGAACGTCGGCGGCACCACCCCCGGCACCGACCCGCCGGACATCGACGTCGCCGCCGTACAGGCCCACCTGACCCGGCTGGGCACCATCGCCTCCCGCAACGGCGGCAACCGGCGCGCCGGCAGCGGCGGCCACACCCAGTCCCTGGCCTACATCAAGGGGAAGCTGACGGCCGCGGGTTACACCGTCACCGAGCAGAGCTGCACCTCCTGCACCTACCCCTCCGGCAACCTCATCGCCGACTGGCCCGGCGGCCCCGACGATCAGACCCTCATGTTCGGCGCCCACCTCGACAGCGTCTCCGCCGGCCCCGGCATCAACGACAACGGCTGGGGCTCCGCGACCCTGCTGGAGAACGCCCTCGTCCTCGCGCAGAAGAACCCGGCGATGACCAAGCACGTCCGCTTCGCCTGGTGGACGGACGAGGAACAGGGCCTCAACGGCTCCAAGTTCTACGTCGACCAGCTCGACAGCGCCCAACGCGCCGCCATCAAGGGCTACTACAACTTCGACATGGTCGGCTCGCCCAACGGCGGCTACTTCATCAACAACGTCAACTCCACCACGGCCGCCCCGCTGAAGGCGTACTGGACCTCCCTGGGCCTCGCCCCCGAGGAGAACACCGAGGGCCAGGGCCGCAGCGACGACTACTCCTTCCAGCAGGCCGGCATTCCCACCTCCGGCTACGCGGCCGGCGCCGACGCCCGCAAGACCGCCGCGCAGGCCGCCAAGTGGGGCGGCAGCGCGAACGCCGCCTACGACTCCTGCTACCACAGCGCCTGCGACACCACCGACAACATCAGCGCCACCGTCCTCGACCGCAGCGCCGACGGCGTCGCGTACACCGTGTGGAAGCAGGCCGTCGGCGGCCAGACCCCCGCACAGGACTTCTCCCTCGCCACCAGCCCCGCAGCCGGCAGCGCGGCCCCCGGCGGCTCCGCCACCACCACCGTGGGCACCACCACCGTCAGCGGCGCGGCCCAGACCGTGGCCCTGACCGTCTCGGGCGCCCCGGCCGGCGCGAGCGCCACCCTCAGCCCGTCCTCGGTGCAGTCCGGCAGCTCCTCCACCCTGTCCGTCCAGGTCGCCGCGAACACCGCTCCCGGCACCTACACCCTGACCGTCACCGGATCGGGCACCGTCACCCACACCACCACCTACACCCTGACCGTCAGCGGGGGTGGCGGCACCTGCACCCCGGCCCAGGTCGTGGCCAACGGCGGGTTCGAGGACGGCAGCAGCCCCTGGAACGCCACCACGGGCGTCATCACCAACCAGGCCGGCGAGGTCGCGCACTCCGGCAGCTCCATGGCGTGGCTCAACGGCTGGGGCTCCTCCCACACCGACAGCGCCGCCCAGTCCCTGACGATCCCGGCCGGCTGCTCCTCGTACCGGCTCTCGTTCTTCCTGCACATCGACACCGACGAGACCGAGAACGTGGTCTACGACCGCTTCACCGTGTCGGTMGGCGGCCAGACCCTGGAGACCCTCTCCAACGTGGACGCCCACACCGGCTACGCGGAGAAGTCGTACGACCTCTCCCGGTTCGCCGGGCAGACCGTCACCCTCCAGTTCCTCGGCACGGAGGACCAGTCGCTCCAGACCTCCTACGTCGTGGACGACGTCACCCTCCGGGTGAGCTGAACCCCGCCCGCATGCGACCGGCCCGCCCGGCCGCCCCCGCACGGGGGAGGCCGGGCGGGCCCCTGCCCGGGGCTGCCGTCCCGGGCCCTCGGTGGGACCCTGAAACGGGGGCCGGACCGAGCAATACGGGGCGGGCGGAGTCGCGATGGGTACGCAGACGCACGACGGCGAGGGCGCCACCGGCGCCGCGCCGCGCACGGCACCGCGCCGGCCGGGGCGCCCCGCCCGGGCGCTCGAACGGCTGCGCACCGGCACCGACCCGACGGCCGCCGCCGGGCGCCGGGCCGTCCGCGTCACCCTGGCCGCCTGCACCGGCTTCTACGTGTTCCTCTACGCCCTGGACCGCCCGGTCGGCGCTACCTACGCCCTGTTCTCCGCCGTGTCCATCGCCGCCCTCGCCCGGATTCCGGGCACGGGCCGCCAGCGGGCCGCCGTGATGCTGAAGCTCGTGCCCGTTGGCTGCCTGCTGGTGACCCTGGGCACCTTCCTCGCCGTGCGCACCTGGACCGCCGTCGCGGGCACCCTGGTCATCGGCTTCTGCCTGGCCTTCGTCGCGGCCGCCGGGCCCCGCCCCGCGGGGGCGTCCCCCGGACTGCAGCTGCTGTACATCCTGCCCTGCTTCCCCCCGTACGCCCCGGACGCGCTCGGTGAACGGCTGACGGGCACCGTCGTGGGCCTGGCGCTGGCCGTACTCGCCGAGGCGTTCGTCCTGCCCGACGCCCGCCCACCCTCCTACGGGGAACGGGCCGCCGCCGCCGCCCGCAGCGCCGCCCGCTGTGCCGCCGCCCTGCGCGGGCCGCCGTACGACCTGCCCGCGGACGTCGCCCGCCAGGCCGCGGCCGCCGGCGAGGCCGTACGCCCGTCCCGGGTGCCGGAAGCCGAGCGCCCGGCCGGCCCCGGCCTGCGCGAGCGCGCGCTGGCGCACACCGGCCTCGCCGCACGCACCCTCCTGGCCCGGCTGCGCGCCCTGCCCGCCCCCGGCTCCGGCACCCCGCCCGATCCCGCGGGACTGGCCCTGCTGGGCTCGGTGGCGGCGGCCACCCGGGAGACGGCCGTCCTCCTCGACGGGGATCCCGCACCCGCGGAGGCCGGGGCGGCGGCCCGCGCCCTGCACACGGCACGGGAACGGACCGCCGTCCTCCAGCCCGCCGCCCCCATCGACCGCAGGCGCCACGCCGCACTGGTGGAGATCGCGGACGCCGCCCTGGTCCTGGGCCGGGCGGCCGACCTCGCCGTCCGGGGGCGGGCGGCCGTACCCGACACCACCGAGGGCCGCTTCTGGTACGCGGGTGCGCACCCCCTGCGGCTCTGGTGGATCCGCCTCGCGGGACATGCCGAACCGGGGTCCGTCCACTTCCAGAACACCGTACGCATCAGCCTCGCGCTCGCCGTGGCCCGCACCGTGGCCGGACTGGACACCCTGCCCCACGGCTTCTGGGCGATGCTCGCCGTGCTGTCCCTGACCCGCACCACGGCCGTCCAGACCCGGGCCACCGTGCGCCAGGCCCTCACCGGGACCTTCATCGGCGCCCTCGCCGCCGGCGTCGTCCTCGCCCTCGCGGACGGCGCGACCCTGCCGTGCGCGATCCTGCTGCCGCCGCTGATGCTGGTCGCGTTCTGCGTCGGCCCGGTACGGGGCGTGGGCTGGATGCAGGCGATGTTCACCCTGGTCGTCTCCGTCGTCTTCGCCCAGCTGTCCGCCGCCACCTGGCAGCTCGCCGAGGTCCGCTTCCTCGACGTGCTCATCGGCAGTGTCATCGGCATGCTGTGCGGACTCCTCGCCTGGCCGAAGGGCGCCCACGACGAACTCGGCCGTGCCGTGGCCAGGATGCTCAGGGGCGCCGCCGAGCAGGTCGCGGCCACCACGCGCGCCGTGACGGCGGGAACGGGAACACCACCGGCCGTCCGCGACGACGGGGAGGTCCAGCACGCGCTGCTCCTCGCCGAGACGGCCTACGCCCAGTTCCAGGGCGAGGCCCAGCATCCGGCCGGCCCCGGCCCCGACTGGCACAGCGCCCTCATGGCCGGCCACCACGTCCTCTGGGGAGCCCGCCGGGTCCTGGAGGCCGCCGGGGAGCCGGAGCCCGCTCCGGACGACCGCGCCGACAGCCGCGTCAGGTCGTACGGGGTCTGGGTGGCGGACGGATTCGCGATGGCCGCCGCCCGCTTCGACGTACCGAGGGGCGGCCGCGGCGGGCCCCCCGTGGCGCGGGTGAAAGCCGACGAGGGCCCGCAGCCCGGCGGCCCCGAGCCCTCGGACGCCACCCGCGACGCACCCCCGCTCTTCTTCACCGTCACGGCCTGGCTCGACTCGCTCACCGCCGACCTCGGCCGGATGGCCGCCGCCCACGCCGTCGAGGACCGGCCGGGGCGACACCCGTAACCGGACGGCCGCTTCGTCGGGTTTGCGACACATCCCGGTACGGCCGCGCCCTGCCCGCACGCGCCCGGGACCCGCGGCCCGCCACCGCGCCCACCGCCCGCTCCCCCGAAGAGCCCCAGGCCGCAGCGCCGCCGCCGCGACGGACCGGCCGCCGCCCCCGCCCCGTCCGTGCGCCCGCGGGCCTGGCCGAAACCGGGCGGGACCCCGCGCAGGCGCCCTACCGGCCGCTCCGCGCGCGGCGGACGCTGTGTGTCCCACCCTCGTCCGGCACGCACGGATCGCCCTCGCGTGCCCCGGGCGCCGGCGCGACCGACGGAGGACCCGATGCCGCTGCACAGCTTCGACGAGTGGTCGCCCCTCAAAGAGGTGATCGTCGGATCGGCACTCAACTACACCTCCCACGAACGGGAGTTGTCCTTCGACCTGTTCTTCCACGACAACATCGCCGAGGACAACGCCCCCTCCACCCGCGCCGAGTGGTACTACCCGCGCCTCACCCCCGCCGGGCGCCCCGACCCCGGCAGGCGCGGCCGCGTCGCCATCAAGCAGCGGTACGTCGACGAGCTGGCCGAGGACGTCGAGGGCATCGCGGCGACCCTGGCCGCGCTCTCCGTCACCGTCCACCGCCCGATCCCCGTGGACCCCACCACCGCCGAGGTCCGCACCCCGGCCTGGTCCGCCTCCGTGGTACCCCCGCTCAACGTCCGAGACAACACGCTGATCGCCGGTGACGAGATCATCGAGACCCCGCCGATGATCCGCTCCCGCTACTTCGAGACGCAGTTCCTCACCCCCGTCTTCCAGCGGTACTTCGAGCAGGGCGCGCGCTGGACCGTCATGCCGCGCCCGCTGATGACCGACGCCTCCTTCGACCTGTCCTACGCCCGCGAGAGCACGCTCGGCGGCCCCACCGAACCCATCGCCGACCCGCGGCCGTCCCCGTACGACGTCGGCCTGGAGATGATGCTCGACGGCGCCCAGGTCCTGCGCCTGGGCCGGGACATGGTCGTCAACGTCTCCACCGCCAACCACGCGCTGGCCTGCGACTGGCTCGAACGCCACCTCGAAGGCCGCTTCCGCCTCCACCGCGTGCACCGCCTCAGCGACAGCCACATCGACAGCATGGTCCTGGCCCTGCGCCCCGGCACCCTGCTCGTGCGCTCCCGCGCGGTCGCCGAGAAGCTCCCCGAGGCCCTCCGCTCCTGGGACCTGATCGTCCCCCCGGCCCCGGAGAGCGACGACTTCCCCCGGTACGACGATGACGACCTGGTCCTGACCAGCCCCTACATCGACCTCAACGTCCTGTCCGCCGGGCCCGACACCGTACTCGTCAACGACGCCTGCCCGGAACTGATGCGCACCCTGGAGAAGCACCGCTTCACCGTCGTGCCCGTACGCCACCGCCACCGCAGGCTCTTCGGCGGCGGCTTCCACTGCTTCACTCTCGACACCGTCCGCGCCGCCGGCCCCGAGGACTACCTCGGCTGACGGGAGCCCCGCCCCGCACCCCACCGCACCCACCGCACCCGACCAGGAGAGGGGACGGCGTGCCCGCCCTCGCACGGCTCACCGGTGTCGGCACCGCCGTGCCCGACACCACCTACACCCAGGAACACC
Source organism: Streptomyces sp. M-16 (assembly GCF_052114405.1). Lineage (NCBI taxonomy): Bacteria > Bacillati > Actinomycetota > Actinomycetes > Kitasatosporales > Streptomycetaceae > Streptomyces > Streptomyces sp. M-16. Next base: position 247,988 of record NZ_JBFRER010000001.1, read on the forward strand.
TGCTGGACGCCTTCGCCATCACCGACCCGCGCGTACGGTCCCTCTTCCGCAACAGCGCCATCGACCGGCGCGGCCTGAGCCTGCCGCCCGCCCGCCCGGACGGCACCCGCGCGGTGGAGTCACAGGGCGAACTCCTGCGCAAACACCGGCTGCGGGGACTCGCCCTCGGCCGCGCGGCGATCGAGGCCTGCCTGCGGGACACGGGCGCCACCCCGGCCGACGTACGCCACCTGTGCTGCGTCACCTCCACCGGCTTCCTCACCCCGGGCTTCTCCGCGCTGCTCCTGCGGGACCTGGGCATCGACACCGCCTGCTCCCGCCTCGACGTCGTCGGCATGGGCTGCAACGCCGGACTCAACGCCCTCGGCTCCGTCGCCGGCTGGGCCCGTACGCACCCCGGCGAACTCGCGCTGATGGTGTGCGTGGAAGTCTGCTCGGCCGCCTACGTGTTCGACGGCACCCTGCGCTCCGCCGTCGTCAACAGCCTCTTCGGCGACGGAGCGGCGGCCGTCGCCGTGACCGCGCCCGCCGCCGGCCGCCCCGCCCCCGAAGGCCCCGCGCTCCTGCGCTTCTCCAGCCGGACGATCCCCGAGGCGGTCGACGCCATGCGCTACGACTGGGACGAGGACCACGGCAAGTTCAGCTTCGCCCTGGACCCGCTGGTGCCCTACGTGGTCGGCGCGCACGCCGAGGAGGCGCTCGCCCGGCTGCTCCGCCACTCCGGAGTCCTCCCGTCCCGCGTCGGACACTGGATCGTGCACTCCGGCGGCAAGAAGGTCATCGACGCCGTACGCGTCAACCTCGGCCTCACCCGCCACGACGTCCGCCACACCACCGGGGTGCTGCGCGACCACGGGAACCTCTCCAGCGGCTCCTTCCTCTTCTCCTACCAGCGGCTGGCGGCCGAGGACCGGACCCGACCGGGGGACCACGGCGTCCTCATGACGATGGGGCCGGGGTCGACGATCGAAATGGCCCTGGCCCGCTGGTGACACGACGGAAGGAAGACCTGACCATGCGGACCGACGGCACGCCGCGCCGCACCGCGGACGGACTCGCCCTCACCCTCGACGTCGACGGCACCCGGCCCCTGCCGGAGCTGACCGCCGCCCTCGACACCGCCTGCGACCTGCTGGAGGCGGCCCGCCCCGAACGCCTCGTCCTGCTGCTGCGGCTGCTCCCCGCCCCCCACCACCCCCGCTCCTGGCCCGGCGAGGTCGACGTCCGGGACGTGGGCCGCTGGGAGAAGGCCGTCCACCGCCTCGAACGCCAGGGCGCCCTCGCCCTCGCCGTCGCCACCGGGCCCTGCGGCGGCCCGGCCCTCGACCTGCTGCTGGCCACCGACTTCCGCATCGCCGCCCCCGACCTGCGGCTGCTGCTCCCCGTCAACGACGGGCACTTCTGGCCCGGCCTGGCCGTCTACCGCCTGGCCCGGCAGCTCGGCGGCGCCCGCGCCCGGCAGATCGTGCTGTGGGGCGACGCCCTCGGCGCCGACCGGGCCCTCGAACTCGGCCTCGTCGACCAGATCTCGGCCGACCTCACCGAAGCCGCCCACACGGCCACCGTGCTCATGGGACGCATCTCCGACCGGGAACTGGCCGTACGGCGCGCCCTGCTGCTCGAAGCCCCCTCCTCGGAGTACAGCGACGCCGTCGGCGCCCACCTCGCCGCCTGCGACCGGGAGCTGCGTCGTCTCGCGGCCACGGCCGCCCGCAACGCCGACGGCGACCCGGACGGCGACCCGGACGGCCGACTCGAAGGCGACCCCGACGGGCCGTCCGACGCCCCGGGAGCCCGCCCGTGACCCCTCCCCACCCCGCCCGCCCGGCGGACCGCCCCGCGCCGTCCGGCTCCGCGGCGTCCGTCCCCGTCCCGTCCGTCCCCGGGCCGGCCGCCGCCGCCTCCGGGGACCTCGCGGCCGACGCCGCCGCGCTGGCCGCCCTCTGCGCCGACGGGGAACGCCTGCTGGCGGCCCTCCCCGCCCCCGCGGACCGGGACGGGGCCGCCTCCCGGCACGCTGCCCGGATCCACGAAACCTGCCGCGACGCCCGCCACGCCTTCCTGGACCACCACGCCGAAACCGTCTACGACCTCCTCACCGCCCGCCGCACCCGCCGCCCCCGCCTCGCCGAACTGGCGCGGACCGCGGCCGTCCGCTTCCCCGGCTTGGTCCCCGGCCGGGCCCTTCTCGCCGAGGAGGCCGGCCGCCTCCAGGCCCACAAGGAAGGCCGTGAGATCGACCAGGGGATCTTCTTCGGCGCGGTGCTGCGCTCCCCGCGGGCCGGTACGCACCTGATCGAGACGATGCTCCGTCCCGCCCCCGGATCGGCCGCCCTCCTCGACGGCTTCCGCCGCACCGGCACCGTGGACCTCCCCACCGTCCGCCTCGAACGCCGGGGCCCCGCCGCACACCTGACCTTCCACAACGGCCACTGCCTCAACGCCGAGGACAACCGGCTGATCGCCGATCTGGAGACCGCCGTCGACCTCGCCCTCCTCGACGACACCGTCCACGTCGGCGTCCTGCGCGGCGGCCCCGTCACCCACTCCCGCCACGCGGGCCGCCGGGTCTTCAGCGCCGGCATCAACCTGAAGGACCTGCACGCGGGCGCGATCTCGTACGTCGACTTCCTGCTCGGCCGGGAGCTCGGCTACGTCCACAAGATCGCCCGCGGACTGCTCACCGGCTCCCCGGGCTGGCGCGGCCCCCTCGTCAGCAAGCCCTGGATCGCCGCCGTCGACGCCTTCGCCATCGGCGGCGGCATGCAGCTCCTGCTGGTCGTCGACCGGGTGATCGCCGCCGAGGGCGCCCTGCTCGGCCTGCCCGCCGCCGACGAGGGCATCGTGCCCGGCCTCGCCAACCTGCGCCTGCCGCGCCTCACCGGAGCCCGCACGGCCCGCCAGATCGTCCTCTCCGGCCGCCGCCTCACCGCCGGGGAGCCCGACGCCGCCCTGGTCTGCGACGAGACCGTGCCCCCCGAGGAGGTCGGCGCGGCCGTCGAGCGCGCGGTCGGGGAACTCGCCGCGCCCGCCGTGGCGGCCAACCGCCGGATGCTCGCCCTGGCGCAGGAACCCCTCGAAGCCTTCCGCACCCACCTCGCCGAGTTCGCTGTCGTCCAGGCCGCCCGCATCCACAGCCCCGACGTCCTGGCCAAGGTGGAACGCCGCAGGTCCCGTACCGGATCCGGCACGTGAGCGGGCCCCGCGCGTTCGACCTCGACCCCGCCGAACTGCACCCCTCCCTCGACGGTCCCGCCCCGGTCGCCGTCGGGTTCCTCAACGAGATCATGGCCCGCCACCCCCGCGCCGTGTCCTTCGCCCCCGGCGCACCCCACCCGCGCTCCTACGCCGACATCGACCTCGGCCGCCACCTGGAACGCTTCCTCACCCACGCGGTCCAGGACCTCGGCCACCCGCCCGACGCGGCCCGCCGCCTGCTCTACGAGTACGGGCCCAGCCGCGGGCTGATCAACCACCTCGTCGCCGACGCCCTGCACCGCGACCACGGCATCCGGGCCGCCCCCGAGGCCCTGGTGATCACCGTCGGCGCGCAGGAGGCACTGCTCCTGGTCCTGCGCGCCCTCTTCCGCTCCGCGACCGACGTCCTGGCCGTCGCCGAACCCTGCTTCGTCGGCGTCACCGGCGCCGCGCACCTCCTCGGCATCGGCCTGGAGGCCGTCCCGGAGACCGACCTCGGCCCCGACCTGGACGCTCTGCGCACCGCCTGCCGCACCGCCCGCCGCGCCGGCCGCCGCGTCCGCGCCTGCTACGTGGCCCCCGACTTCTCCAACCCGGGCGGCAACCGGATGGACCTCGACGCCCGCCTGCGGCTGCTGCGCCTGGCGGCCGAGGAGGAGTTCCTGGTCCTGGAGGACAACGTCTACGGGTTCACCGCCGCCCCGGGCCGCGAACTGCCCGCGCTCAAGGCCCTGGACACCGAGGCCCGCGTGGTCCACATCGGCACCTTCGCCAAGGTCTGCTTCCCGGGGGCCCGCGTCGGCTACGTCGTCGCCGACCAGGGCGTGCGCACCCCGGACGGCTCCGCCACCTTGCTCGCGGCCGGGCTGGCCCGCCTCAAGACGATGGTCTCCGTCAACACCTCGCCCGTCTGCCAGGCCCTGATCGGCGGCATGCTGCTGGAACACGGCGGCTCGCTCGCCGGCCCCGTCAGCCGCCGGGCCGCCCTCTACCGCCGCAACCTCGCCCACCTGCTGGACGCCCTCGACCGGCAGGCCGCCGGGGGACTGCCGCCCGGCATCACCTGGAACCGTCCCGAAGCCGGCTTCTTCGTCCGGGTCACCCTGCCCGTCCGCGCCGACGCGGCACTGCTGCGGGTGTCCGCCTCCCGGTACGGGGTGCTCTGGACCCCGATGGCGCCCTTCTACCTCGGCGACGGCGGCGACCGCGCGCTGCGCCTGTCGTGCAGCTACCTCGAACCCGAGCGGATCGAGATCGGGGCGGCCCGCCTCGGAGCCCTCCTGCGCGCCGAGGCCCGGCCGTGACCGCCCCCGGCCCCGCACGGGACCTCCCGCATCCCCGGTGCCCCGCGCGCCCCCCGGGCTCCGCGGACCTTCCGCGCACGCCGGGGCCCCCGCGGCCCCCGGACCCCGAGGAGCCCCGCCGGCTCCCCGTCCACCGCACCGCGCCCTTCGACCCGCCGCCCGAACTCGCCGCCCTGCGCGAGGAATCCCCCCTGACCCGCCTGCGCTACCCCGACGGACACCTGGGCTGGCTCGTCACCGGGTACGGGACGGCCCGCGCCGTCCTGGCCGATCCCCGCTTCAGCGCCCGCTCCGAGCTCAAGCGGGTCCCCGTCGCCCGCCCGGGCACGGACCCCTTCTACGGCGCACCCGCGCTGCCGGGCTGGCTGGTCGACATGGACGCCCCGGAGCACACCCGGCTGCGCCGGCGCCTGGCAGGGGCCTTCACGGCCCACCGCATGCGCTCCCTCGAACCCCGCATCACGGCCATCGTGGACCGGCACCTGACGGCGATGGCCCGGCGCGGCGCCCCCGCCGACCTGGTGGCCGACTTCGCCCTGCCCGTGCCCTCGCTGGTGATCTGCGAGCTGCTCGGGGTCCCGTACGAGGACCGCGCCGACTTCCAGCGCCACAGCGCCACCCTCTTCAGCCTGGACGCGAGCGCGGAGCAGGCCGCCTCCGCCATGGGGGAGCTCGACGCCTACCTCACGGCCCTGGTCCTGCGCGGACGGCGGGGCGCCGCAGCCGAGGGCCTGCTCGCCGGCCTCGCGGCGGACACCACCCTCACGGTCGCGGAGACGGCGGGCCTCGGCGCCCTGCTCCTGTCGGCGGGCCACGAGACCACCGCGGGGTCCCTGAGCCTGGGCGCGTTCGCCCTGCTGTGCCACCCCGCCCAGCTGGCCCGGCTGACCTCCGGCGCCGTCCCGCCCGACACCGTCGTGGAGGAGCTGCTGCGCTACCTGACGATCTTCCACTTCGGGGTGCCGAGGACCCCGTCGCAGGACGTCACGCTGGCGGGGCGGACCCTGCGCGCGGGGGAGTCCGTCACGGTCTGCCTGCCCGCCGCCAACCGGGACCCCGGACGCTTCCCGGACCCGGACCGCCTCGACGTCGGCCGGCGCGCCACCGGGCACCTGGCCTTCGGGCACGGCGTGCACCAGTGCATCGGGCAGAACCTGGCCCGCGCCGAGATGCGGATCGCCTTCCCGGCCCTCTTCGCGCGCTTCCCCCGGCTCCGTACGGCGGTGCCGGCCGCCGAGGTGCCCCTCGGCGCGGACATGGGCTTCTACGGGGTCCACCGGCTGCCCGTCACCTGGTGACCCCTCCCTCAGCCCGCGGGCGCGGCTCCGGACCCGCCGTGCCAGGACGTCCACAGTGCCGCGTACGGGCCCCGGCGCGCGACCAGTTCCGCGTGCGAGCCCGCCTCCGAGATCCGGCCCTCCTCCATCACCACCACCCGGTCCGCGTCCTGCGCGGTGTGCAGCCGGTGTGCGATGGAGACCACCGTTCCGGTCAGCAGGCCCGCCAGGGACCGCTCCAGCGCCCGCGCGCTGCGGCCGTCGAGCAACGCGGTCGCCTCGTCCAGCACCACCACCCGCGGGTCGCACAGCACCAGCCGGGCCAGCGCCAGCTCCTGGGCCTGGGCCGGCGACAGGGCCGTCGCCCCGGTGCCCACCCGGCACCCGAGCCCCATCGCCGAGGCCCACTCCCCGGCCCCCACCGCCCGCAGCGCCCGCTCCAGTTCCTCCGGCCCCGCCTGCGGGCGGGCGATCAGCAGGTTGTCCGCCAGGGTGCCGCTGAACACGTGGTACTCCTGCGTCACCAGCACCACGTCCCGCCGTGCGGTGGCCCCCGTACGGTCGGGCAGCACGGGGGCCCCGTCGAGCGTGACGCTGCCGCGGTCCGGCGGGTGCACCCCCGCGATCAGCCGTCCCAGGGTCGACTTGCCCGCCCCGGACGGCCCGACGACGGCCAGCCGCTCCCCGGGAGCCAGCCGCAGGTCGACCCCGCGCAGGATGTCCCGGCCGTCCCGGTAGGCGTAGTGCACGCCGCGCAGCGCGAGCACCCCGGGACCGCCACCCGCCCCGGACCCCGCGGGCCGCGCCGCTCCCGTCCCGGTGGCCGTACCCGTTCCCGTTCCCGTACCCGTTCCCGTTCCCGGCCCCGTTCCCGTTCCGGCCGCCGGCCCGGCGCCCCCGCCGGCCGTGGGACCCACTCCGAGCACCCGGGCCAACGAGGCGCCGCCCACCTGGAGTTCGTCCATCCAGAACAGCAGCGTGTCCACCGGCCCGATGATCTGCTGCATGTAGAGGGTGGTCGCCGTCACGGCGGCGAGGGAGACCCGCCCGTCCGCGTAGAGCAGCCCGCCGACGAGCAGCGTCGCCACCACCGGCAGGACGTATCCGGTGTCGGCGACCGGCAGGTACACGCACCGCAGGAACAGCGTGCGCCGCTCGGCCGCCTCCGAGGCGGCCGCGTCCCCGTCGGTCCGCGCGTGCCGGCGCTCCGCGAGCCGCAGGGCGTCCACCGTGCGCGCCCCGGTGACGGTCTCCGCGAGCCCGTCGGACAGCCGCGCGTACGAGGCGTTGGCCCGCAGGTAGCCCGCCCGCGCCCGCCGCAGGTACCAGCGGGTGGACAGCCACAGCACCGGCACGGCGACCAGGCAGGGCAGCGCCAGCAGCGGATCGGTGAGGCAGACCGCGCCGAGCGTCAGCAGGATCGTCGTGCCCGCCACCAGGGTGTCGGGCACCGCCCGCTGCACGGTCAGCGCCAGTACGTCGATGTCCCGGGTGGTGCGGGTGACCAGGTCGCCCGATCCGGCCCGCTCCACGGTCCGCGTCGGCAGGGCCAGTACCCGCTCCACGAACTCCTCCCGTAGCCGCGCCAGCACGCTCTCGCCCAGGCGCTGCGAGGCCAGCAGCGCGAAGCGGGTGAGGACGGCCTGCGCGGTCACCGCCGCGCAGATCACGAGGGCCACCCGCCCGATCTCCGCCGTACCGTCGGCGGCGTCCTCCACGAGCCGGCCCAGCAATTGGGGGGCCACCAGACCGGACACGGCCGCCAGCGCGTGCAGCGCCAGGGCCCGTGCGAGCTCGCCCCGATGGCGCAGCGCCGTCCGGCGGGCGTACGCGCGCACCTCGCGCTGCGAGGCGACCGGCAGTGTCCGTTCCTCCGTCCCCACGCTCACGCGAGTGCCTCCCGGATGACGGCCGACCGGTACCGGGGATCCGACAGCAGCTCCGGGTGCGGCCCCTCGGCGACGGCCTTCCCGTCCTCCACGTAGACCACGTGGTCGGTGTGGTCCAACAGCAGCGGACTGCTCGTGAACACGACCGTGGAGCGTCCGCTCCGGTGCGGTCCGAGCCGGGCCGCGATCCGCCCCTCGGTGTGCGCGTCGAGGGCGTTCGTCGGTTCCACCAGCACCAGCACCTCCGGATCGGTCATCAACGCCCTCACGAGCCGCAGCCGCTGGCGCTGCCCGCCGGAGAACTCCCTTCCGCCGGCGGTCTCCTGGCCCAGCCGATCGGGCAGGGCGTCGACCACGTCCTCGG